>JAAYXC010000235.1 GCA_012516115.1 Bacillota bacterium
AGAATAATGTCCTCCCATATCAATGGCTGGCCTTGAACGACCTCCTCCCCGATGCCGAACCCAGTCATGCCATCATGATCTTCAAGATCGCGGCCGGGGAGGCCGGCGGCCAATTCGGAGGCTATTGCTTCCAGGACAGCGATGTCTTCAAATGGCTCGAGGCCGTGGGCTATCTCCTCGCCCAAGAGGCCGACCCCGACCTGGCAGAGAAAGCCGACCAGGTCATCGAGCTCATCGCCCGGGCCCAGCAGCCCGACGGCTACCTCAACACCTATTTCACCGTGGCCGAGCCCGGCAGGCACTTTACGAACCTCCGCGACTGTCACGAGCTTTACTGCGCCGGCCATCTCTTCGAGGCGGCGGTGGCCTACTACGAGGCTACGGGCAAGACGAAACTCCTCGAGGTGGCCTGTCACTACGCGGATCACATCGACCGCACCTTCGGTCCCGATCCCGGCAAGAAGAAGGGTTACGACGGGCACCCGGAGATCGAGCTCGCCTTGGTCAAACTCTACCGGGCGACCGGAGAAGAGCGTTATCTCCGTCTAAGCAAGTATTTCATCGACGAACGCGGCCGGCAGCCTCATTACTTCGATCTCGAGGCGGAGGAGAGGGGGGATACGCGGCCTTACTGGAATATCTTCGGACACAGTTACAGCCAATCGCACCTGCCCGTCAGGGAGCAGAAGACGGCGGAGGGCCACGCCGTACGGGCCATGTACCTCTACAGTGCCGTGGCCGACGTGGCCGCCCTTACGGGCGACGAATCACTGGCCGAGGCCTGTAAGGTCCTCTGGGAGAACGTCACCAATAGGCGGATGTACATCACCGGCGCCGTAGGGTCCAGCGCCTATGGCGAGTCCTTCACCATCGACTACGACCTGCCCAACGACCGGGCCTACGCCGAGACCTGCGCCACGATAGGCCTCGTGTTCTGGGCCCACCGCATGTTGCATCTGGAGATGGACGCAAAATACGCGGACGTCATGGAAAGAGCCCTTTACAACGGAGTATTAAGCGGGATTTCTTTAGACGGGGAGAGGTTCTTCTACGTCAATCCGCTTGCGGTCTGGCCCGAGGCGTGTGCGCGTCGGCATGACCTGCAGCACGTAAAGGTAACACGACAAAAATGGTTCGCCTGCGCCTGCTGCCCGCCGAACCTCGCCCGCTTAATCGCGTCGCTCGGCAAATACATCTATTCCTACTCCGAGGAGGAGAAAACCGTCTACGCCCATCTCTTCACCGGGAGCACCGCGCGGTTCGATCTGACCGGAGAAGAGATAACCATCACCCAGAAGAGCGCTTACCCCTGGGAGGGCGAGGTCGAATTCGAGGTCAACCCGGCCAAGGAGACCGAGTTTACCCTGGCCGTCCGCATCCCCGGATGGTGCCGGGGGGCAGAACTGGTAGTAAACGGTTCGCCGGTTTCCTTTGCCCCCTTCCTCCGCCGCGGATATGTCTACCTGAAGCGGGAATGGCACCCCGGCGACAGGGTCCTCCTCCGCCTCCCCATGCCGGTAGAAAGGGTCTATGCCCATCCGCGCGTGCGCGCGAATGCAGGGAGGGTCGCCCTGCAAAGAGGACCCCTGGTCTATTGCCTCGAAGAGATCGATAACGGTCCCAACCTGCCGGGGATTTTGCTGCCGGTCGAGGCCGAGGTCGAAGCCCGGTATCTCCCGGACTTCCTCGGCGGAGTGGTCGTTCTCGAGACCGAAGGCCTGCGCCTGGAGGAAGAGGCCTGGGAAGGCGGACTCTATAGCCCCGTGAAACCTAAGACCCGTCGGGTAAAGATTAGGGCTATTCCATATTTTGTCTGGAACAACCGCGGTCCGGGAGAGATGCTCGTCTGGATCCGAGAGGCATAGAGAATAAGGCGACCATCTCCGTAAGGTTCGTTGACGGCTTAAAGGAAGAAAGGGGGGGTCTTCCATGGGCAAGCCGTTGAGAAGACATGCGCTCTTGGCCCTGGGCGTCCTCTCCCTCTCCACGGCCGCCATCCTGCTCCGCCTCTACCGTGGCCATCCCCTTACCGCCGCCGGGTGGCGCCTTTTTTTCCTCACCCCCTGGGCCGTCCGTCGGATCGGAGAACTGCGGGCCTTGCCCCGGCGTTCGCTCCTCGTCCTCACCGGCGCCGGGGCGGCCCTGGCCGCCCATTTTACCCTTGTGGGTCCATGCGTTTCCGAACGACCCGGTTGGGGGACCATTTGACCATTTTGGGTGGTATGATGGTTCTCGCCGGACTGGTCTGGTTTTTCCGATGGGAGACTTCCTCTCCTCCAATGAAGAGAGGTTCGGGCTTGGGCACTACTCAATGAACTAGGGGGCCATACTCCACTCCTTTTACGGATCAGGAATTAAGTTGCCCGTAATAAGCCCCGCTCCCATGCTTACGGAGGAAGTGTTTGTCGAGCAGGGCCCGGGAGATGGGGTTCACTGAGGGGTGCCCCATCCGGGTAATGAAGGCCATCCGCGCGGTCTCTTCAAGGACCACGGCATTGCGGACGGCCTCGGCCGGGTCCCGGCCCCAGGCGAAGGGACCGTGTTGGGCCACCAGGACGGCGGGCACGGCCAGGGGATCGAGACCCCGGAAGCGTTCCACGATTACCCGGCCGGTATTGGCCTCGTAGTCTCCTTTGATCTCCTCTTCGGTTAACGGCCGCGTACAGGGTACTCCACCGTAGAAATGGTCGGCATGGGTGGTGCCGAGGCAGGGGAGGTCGAGACCGGCTTGGGCCCAGGCGGTGGCCCAGGAGGAATGGGTGTGGACGATGCCGCCGATGCCGGCAAAAGCCCGGTAGAGGACGAGGTGCGTGGGGGTATCGGTGGAAGGCCGGCGCCGGCCTTCCACCACTTTACCCTCCAGGTCGAGCACGACCAACGATTCGACGGTAAGCTCCTCACGCGGCACCCCGCTCGGTTTGATGACCACGAGTCCCCGCTCCCGTTCGATGCCGCTGACGTTTCCCCAGGTATAGATGGCAAGACCCCGGGTATAAAGCTCCAGGTTGGCGGCGAGGACGTCTTCTTTTAATTCCTCGAGCACGTAAATCGACCTCCGGCGGTATTTCGCCTGATTTAATGGAAGGTGGACATGGTGTTTAAAACTCGGATTTCGAAAACCTCCGCGGGGGCCTGAAGACCCCCGCTACAGCAGGGGAAGCCCTGACGGGCTAAGACCGGATCTGTCCCCAGGGCCGGCAGGCCCTTCCCTGGCTGTAGCGGCTGGTTTCAACCCGCCGCGACGGGATAATAGCCGCCAACCCGCCAAACCATCGATCCCCTTCGCTCCGTCCGCTTTCGCAATCCGTGTTAAAGACTCCGCAGCGTCCCTTCGAGCATCCGCCCGACCTCACGATAGAGAGCATAGAGTTTTTGGTACTTCTCCACGTTCTCCGGCCGCGGGTAGAAGGTGGTGTCGAAACCGCTGGCCATGGCGGCTTGGGCCTCCTGGACCGTGCGGTAGCGGCCGGCGGCCACCGCGGCGAACATGGCCGCGCCCAGGGCGCAGGCCTGTTCCGAACGGACGACCTCGATGGGCGTCCCGAGGACATCGGCCGTGATCTCCATGACGAACTCGTTCTTTTTGGCGATCCCACCCATGGCGATGACCCGTTCCACGCGGAGGCCTTCTTCGAGGAAACGTTCGTTGATGGCCCGGGCGCCGAAGGCGGTGGCCTCCACCAGGGCCCGGAAGAATCTCGGGGGGGTCGTCCCCAGGGTCAGGCCGACGATGGCGCCCTTTAGGGCCTGATCGGCGTAAGGAGTACGCCGGCCGTTCAGCCAGTCCAACGCCAAAAGCCCGGCCTCGCCCGGGGCCAGTTTTGCCGCCTCCCGGGAGAGACGGGGCAGGAGATCGTTCTCGATGGTTTCTTTTTCCCGGGACACGGACGAAGAAGCGCCCAGCGGCTCAAGGGTCCAGGCCAGGAGCCGCTTGAACCAGGCATAAACGTCCCCGAAGGACGACTGGCCGGCCTCAAGGCCGATCATCCCGGGGATGACCGAACCGTCCACCTGGCCGCAGATGCCGGCGATGAGCTTCTCGCCGATGGCCGCGGGGGAGGCCACCATTACGTCACAGGTGGAGGTACCCATGATCTTGACCAGGGCTCCTTCGGTGATCCCTCCGCCCACGGCGCCCATATGGGCATCGAAGGCGCCTACGGCCACGGGAATGCCCGGCCGCAAGCCCAGCTTTGCGGCCCACTCGGCGGTGAGGAACCCGGCCACCTGATCGGCGGTATAGGTCTCGGTATAGAGCCGTTCCCGCCACCCGGCCAGGAGGGGGTCGATGCGGGTCAAGAACTCCTCCGGGGGAAGCCCGCCCCAGGAAGGGTGCCACATGGCCTTGTGCCCGGCCGCGCAGCGGCTCCGTTTCATGGTCTTCGGGTCGGTCGTCCCCGTAAGCACGGCGGGAAGCCAGTCGCAGTGTTCGACCCAGGAATGGGCCGCCTGCCGGACCGCCGGGTCTTCCCGCAGGACGTGGAGGATCTTGGCCCAGAACCATTCGGCCGAGTAGACCCCGCCTTCGTACCTGGTGAAGTCCGTCCCGCCCCAGCTCTTGGCCGCGTGGTTGATCTCTTCGGCCTCCTTGATGGCCGTGTGGTCCTTCCAGAGGATGAACATGGCGTTCGGATTATCTTTGAATTCATCAAGCAAGGCCAGGGGCATCCCGTGACGGTCCACCGCGCAGGGGGTCGAGCCGGTGGTATCGATGCCGATCCCGACCACCCGCTCCGCGGCGCCGGGAGGAAGTTTCCCGAGCACCCCCCGGACGGCCGCGGTCAGGCTTTCCAGATAGTCCAACGGATGCTGGCGGAATCGATGGCGGGCGGGATCGCAATAACGTCCTTCGCGCCAACGGGGATACTCCACCACCTCCGTGGCCTCTTCCCGGCCGTCGGTCACCCCGACGACCACCACCCGGACGGAGTCGGTCCCGTAATCCACTCCGAGCACATACTCAGGCAACATGTGCCGACCTCCTTTGGAGGGTTTTTTTTCCGTGAAGATCGGAGATTACCGGTGATGATAGACCTCCCAGCCGAGGTAGGTCCGAAAGGCCTCGGCCACCGCCTCCGCCACCTCGCCCGTGGTCAGGGCCACGTGATGCTCGAAACCTTCCCGGCAGATATACTGGAGCAGTTCCTGGAAGCGCGGCACGCGGATGACGCCGTAAGCGCCGAAGGTGGCCGCCGGATCCGCGGTGAACTCGGCCTCGCCCACGTAAGCCTTGAGACATCCTCCGGCGTCGTCGGTACTCACCCGGCAGTAGGTGAAAGCCCCCGGTTTGATCCTGCCCACCACCGTGCCATAGGTGTTCTCCTTGCCCACGCTCCCGGCGATGATGGCCTGATAGTCCATGACCGCCTCGCCGACGAAGAGGTCCTGGGGAAGGTTCCCGCAATGGAAAAGGATCGCCTTGTCCGGGTCCTCGCCGTAATTGTTGTTCCAGTCGAGGAGGGCGCTGGGCCGGCCGGAGGCCAGGGTCAAGGCATACATGCCGACCAGGCCGGTGATGTCCGTTTCGCAGGCGCTGGGCGTGCGGGCGGCGCTGAGCATGCTCATGATGGCGCAGGGCACCACGCCGTAGTATTCCTCCATGGCCGTCCAGCACTGGATGGCCGTCCCCACCCATTCGCGCTCTTGGATGAGCCGGTCCACCACCACCCCGAACTTCGCCATCTTGAGGAGGTTCGCCTGGCCTACCCCGGTAGTCCTTATATAGCGCCCGATTTCATCCATTTTCGTTTTGACCTCGGGCGCGTCATCGCGGAGCCGGAGGGCCTGGCCGAAGATCTCGGAGAGGTCCGCGGTCTCCACGGTTATCCCGGCCCGTTCCAGGATCTTCTCGCTGTAGCGCACGGTGTTGAAAGCCGCCGGCCGGGCGCCGATCTGTCCGAATCTGGCCCGCCGCAATCCTTTCACCACCCGGCAGACCGCGCCGAAGCGACGGAGGTCCTCCCGGAAACGCGCGCTTTGCGGGTCCACGGTATGAAGCCCGGTCAAAGTGTAAGGGATGCCGTACTGCCGGAGGTTATTGCAGACCGAGATTTTGCCGCAGAAACTGTCCCGCCGCTCGGTGGTGGTGAGTTTCCCGGGTTCGTCGGGAAAGGCGTGGATGAGCACGGGGACATCCAGCCCGGCCATACGGATGGTCTCCGCCACCCCCCGTTCGTCGCCGAAGTTCGGCAAGGTGACGAGCAGACCGTCGATCCGGTCCCGGTGGGCCCGGAAGAGGGCGGCGCATTTCTTGGCGTCTTCGTAGGTCTCCACCGAGCCGTAAGCCCCCTCTTCGGCCGGGAGGACGACCGCTTCGAAACCTTCCTCTTTTAAAACTTTGAGGATGGCTTCGCGGCCGTCTTTACAGAGTTCGGAGGGGAAGAAACCACGGTTACCGATGATGACACCGAGGGTATTCATTCTTAATCCTTCCTTTCTTATTTATTTTTCACCACAGAGACACATAAGACACAGAGATTTTCTAGAAAATAAAGATTTTTATTTGATTTAATTATGATTTGTATGCCTAATCAGTATTAAGAAATAACACCAAATTTATCAATCATAAAATATCTTTATTTGCCTAAAATAAGCATCACCTTTGTTCAAGACTTGCATTTTTATATTTATCATAATAT
>JAAYXC010000236.1 GCA_012516115.1 Bacillota bacterium
AGTTTATTAGGTTCTTCACATTCCTGGATTACCATAATATCTGGGGCAAAATCTTCAACGATTCTCTTATATTTCTTCCGAAAAGCCATATTACAATTCCAGGTTAAAACTCTCATTCCTCCCCGTCTCCCGTAACTTCAAACTCGGCCCATACCGTCCCCCGCTGATGGTGAATCTCTTGCTTCAAAATATAGTCCTTCACATTTTGCTGATCGTCGGGCGAAACGGTGAAGAGCCCATAACCGGTCTGCCAGGAGAAGCCACCGCCCGGCTGGGCCTGGTGATTCATCCAATACGAGCTGGCACCTTTAAGATTACCGATGAAATCGGCCGCAGCCGTCCTTGGTGGGATGAAGAGCAGGCAATGAACGTGGTCGGACGTACCGCCGACAGCATAAGGCACGCCGTCCATCTGGCGGATCTTGCTCTTCAGATAATCATGGAGTGCTTTCTTGATCTGGTCGCCGATGAGACTTTGCCGCATCTTCGTGGCCCAAACCACATGATACAATAACCGGCAATATCCCTTGGACATAACGATCCCCCGGACCTTACAAAACCCATCCATGGGTGAGACCGCATCCTAAACCCGTTCCCAGGGCCTTTCAAGGCCCTTCCGCCAGATTGGCGCCGGTCTTTAAGCCCGGCGCCATCGTATGCAATTGCAATACCGGCTTTGACGTATAAACCACCATCGGCCTGATTATTTTCCTTTCCGCCTCCGGGCTGAAGCCCGGGGCTAATCTCAGAAAACCCATCCATGGGTGGGATCGCATCCTAAACCCGTCCCCAGGGCCTTTCAAGGTCCTTCCACCAGATTGGCGCCGGTCTTTAAGCCCGGCGCCATCGTATGCAATTGCAATACACAAAGATACGAGTATTTCCATGGCGTTATTATACAATAATTCTACAATATGTACTATCTTTGGTCAAGCATGGCAAAGCTCTTCTCTCGCACGTAAAAAAACCCTCTCCGCCTCAAACCCTTCCCAACTAAAAAAGCTAAAGCCCCCCTCCTTCCGGAGAGAGGCTTCTTCGTCTTCATCAAAGCCAAAACCCCAACCCGTCCGCCGCTTACCCCGTCCTGACCTCCAACCCCGCGCTCCCGCGGTCGGCCACCACCAGGTCGCCGTCCTTGACCTTGCCTTCTAAGATCAAGCGGCCGAGCGGGGTCTCCACCTCCCGCTGGATGGCCCGCCGGAGGGGGCGCGCGCCGTAAGACGGGTCGTAGCCGAGATCGACGAGATAAGACTTGGCCGCCTCCGTCAGCTCCAGGGTGATGTGGCGCTCGGCCAGCCGGCGGCGGACCCTCTCGAGTTGGATCTCGACGATCTGCTTCAGATGTTCCTCCGAAAGGGCGTGGAAGACGATGATCTCATCCACCCGGTTCAGAAATTCCGGCCGGAAGTAGCGGCGCATCTCCTCGAGGACCGCGGCCTTCATCTGTTCGTAGCCCTCGCCGGCAAAGGCGCCGCGGTACTCCAGGATCCGCTGGCTGCCGATGTTGCTCGTCATGATGACGATGGTGTTCTTGAAGTCCACCGTCCGGCCGTGGCCGTCGGTGAGCCGGCCGTCGTCCAGGATCTGGAGCATGAGGTTGAAGACGTCGTGGTGCGCCTTCTCGATCTCGTCGAAGAGGATGACCGAGTACGGCCGCCTCCGGACCGCCTCGGTGAGCTGGCCGCCTTCTTCGTACCCAACGTAGCCCGGCGGGGCGCCGATGAGCCGCGCCACCGTGTGCTTCTCCTGGTACTCGGACATGTCGATCCGGATCATGGCCGCCTCGTCGTCGAAGAGGAACGCGGCCAAAGCCCGGGCCAGCTCGGTCTTGCCCACACCGGTGGGGCCAAGGAAGATGAAGGAACCGATGGGCCGGTTCGGGTCTTTCAGGCCCGAGCGGGCGCGGACCACCGCCTCGGCCACGGCTTTCACCGCCTCGTCCTGGCCGACGACCCGTCGATGGAGCTCCTCTTCGAGGTGGAGGAGCTTCTGGCCCTCGCCTTCAAGCAATTTGGCCACCGGGATCCCGGTCCAGCGACTGACCACTTGGGCGATGTCCTCTTCATCCACTTCTTCTTTGATCAACCTCGTCTCACCCTGTTTCTGGGCCAGGTGCTCTTCCTCCGCCCGGAGCTTACGCTCGAGGGCCGTCAGTTTACCGTATTTCAACTCCGCCGCGCGGTTTAAGTCGTATTCCCGCTCGGCCTTCTCGATGGCGGCCTTGGTCTCCTCGATCTCCTCCCGGAGCGAGCGCAGGCGCTGCACGGCCTGTTTCTCCGCTTGCCAGCGGGCCTTCAAGGCCTCGGCCTCCGTCCGGAGGTTGGCCAGTTCCGCCTCGAGCTTCTCAAGGCGTTCCTTCGAGGCCGCGTCGGTCTCCTTGCGCAGGGCCTCGCGCTCGATCTCAAGCTGCATCACCCGGCGGAGCATCTCATCGAGTTGCGCGGGCATGGAGTCGATCTCCGTACGGAGCTTGGCCGCCGCCTCATCCACCAGGTCGATGGCCTTGTCCGGCAGGAACCGGTCGGAGATGTAGCGGTTGCTGAGCACGGCGGCGGAGACGAGCGCCCCGTCCTTGATCCGTACGCCGTGGTGGACCTCGTAACGCTCCTTGAGCCCCCGCAGAATGGAGCTGGTGTCATCCACCGAAGGCTGATCCACGTAGACGGGCTGAAACCGCCGCTCCAGGGCCGCATCCTTCTCCACGTGCCGGCGATATTCATCCATGGTGGTGGCGCCGATGCAGTGGAGCTCGCCCCGGGCCAGCATGGGCTTTAAGAGGTTGCCCGCGTCCATGGCCCCCTCGGCCTTGCCCGCGCCCACCACCGTATGGAGCTCGTCGATGAAAAGGATGATCTGGCCTTCCGAGGCCTGGACCTCCTTTAAGACGGCTTTGAGCCGCTCCTCGAACTCCCCGCGGTACTTGGCGCCGGCGATGAGCGCGCCCATATCCAGGGCCACCACCAGCTTGTTCTTGAGCCCATCCGGGACGTCACCCCGCACGATCCGCTGGGCCAGGCCCTCCACGATGGCCGTCTTGCCCACGCCGGGCTCACCGATTAAGACCGGGTTGTTCTTGGTCCGCCTTGAGAGGACCTGGATCACGCGGCGGATCTCTTCATCGCGGCCGATGACCGGGTCGAGCTTACCCTGGGCGGCGAGCCTGGTGAGGTCCCGGCCGTATTTCTCCAGCGCCTCGTAGGTGGCCTCGGGATCGGGGGAGGTGACACGCTGATGGCCCCGCACTTCCTGGAGGGCGCGCATCAGCCGTTCCCGCGTGATGCCGAACTCGCGGAAGATGCGGCCCGTGGCCCCGCCGTCGTCGGTCATGGCCAAAAGCAGATGCTCCACCGAGATATATTCGTCCTTGAGCTTCTTCGCTTCCTCTTCGGCCTCGGCCAAGAGGCGGTTCAACCGGCCGGTGATATAGATCCGGTCCGGTTCGGCGGCGGGCCCCACCACCCGCGGCAGGTGCTCGATCTCCTCTTTTACCCGCCGCGCCAGCCGGTCGACTTCTATCTCGGCACGCTTAAAGATACTTTGGGCCAGGCCGCCTTCCTGGTCGAGGAGGGCATGGAGAAGATGCTCCACATCCACCTGCTGGTGATCGTAGCGCGCGGCCAGGCTCTGGGCCGTGGCCAGGGATTCCTGGACTTTCTGGGTCATACGGTTGATGTCCATGTCGCTTTCACCCTCCTATTCGCAGCTCGTCGCTGGTCGCTCGTCGCTCGGCGAACGGGAGAAACGCGAAACTATATTTTCCTCTTTTTATCCCGACGAACTGAGGTGGCCGCCACGAAAGAAAAAACTTCGCTTAATCCATAGCCCATCTTTCTTTCTCGGAAAGCGGTTCGAGAAACCCTTACTGTTACCGCAGAGGCGCCAAGGCGCGGAAAATGGCAATCTGAAGAATTCCCAGGTAGAATGGCTTTTCGGTCTACCTCTCGGGAGCATTAAATGGGTTTATTACCCTGCCATTAATCGCCCCTCCGCAGCCACGCCAGTTCGCCCCGAAGCCGTACGATCTCCTCGCGGAGCTCGAGCACCAACGCGATCCCGGGCAGATTGAGCCCCATCTCCTGCCGAAGCCGATAGATCGTCCGCAAACGGGGCACGGCCTCCGGGCGGAAGAGGAGGATCCCCTCCTCCCGGCAGACCGGTTCGACGAGCCCGAACTCTACGAACCGCGCGACCAGTTCCGGATGAACCCCGGCCGCCTCCGCCGCCTTCTCCAGGGTCAACAAACCGCGAAAGGCTTCATGGAGAACGATCTCGCCGGCCATCAACGCCCACCCCCCGCCATCTCCCGCCGCGGATCGAAAGCCGCCTCCCTGGCCAGACGGGCGAAAAGCTCCCGTTCCCGTTCCGTCGGAGAAGGGGGAACGACGATCTTCAGCCTGACGTATTGATCGCCCCGCGTCCCGTCACGCCGGCGCAGACCCTGGCCGCGCAGGCGTAGCCGCTGGCCACCCTGGGTCCCGGGAGGGATGGTCATCTCCACCGCGCCTTCGATGGTCGGCACCCTCACCCGGGCGCCCAGGATCGCCTCCCAGGGGGCGAGGGGGAGTTCCAGTTCCAGGTCGTCCTCGCCCACGGGGCGGAAGAGCCGATCCGGTTCCAGGCGGACCTTGAGATAGAGGTCCCCCGCCGGCCCGCCGCGCGCGCCCGGCTCCCCCTGGCCGGCGAGACGGATGACGCTCCCCGCCCGCAGGCCCAGGGGAAGATCGACCTCGAGCTTCTTTTCCCGCCGCCGACGGCCACGGCCGCCGCAGGCGGGGCAGACCCGACTTCCCTGACGGCCGGTGCCATGGCACTCGGGGCATTCTTCGACGCGTTCAACGGTGACGGTCTTGGGTCCGCCGCGGTGGATATCGGCCAAACTAAGCGCGATCTCGGTCTCCACGTCCCGTCCCTTCATGGTGAAGCCGGTCCCGGCCCGCGTGCGCGGCCGGGCGCCGAAGAGCGTGGCGAAGAAGTCGCTGAACCCGAATCCTTCCCCGAAGAGATCGCCGAGATCTCCCAGGTCCACCTCGACCCTTTCCCAGCCCGGCGGGGGCGTGAAGTCCATGCCGTCCCTCCAGTGGGCGCCGAGCTGGTCGTAGCGGCGGCGCTTTTCCGGATCGGAAAGCACGGTGTAGGCCTCGTTTATCTCTTTGAACTTCTCCTCGGCCGTCGGGTCGCCCGGGTTGACGTCCGGGTGGTATTTGCGCGCCAGGCGGCGGTAGGCCTTCTTGATCTCCTCCAAGGTGGCCGTACGCGGCACGCCGAGGAGTTCGTAGTAGTCCTTATACTTGACGGCCAAAGACCATCACCCCCTTGGGCGGACAACTTACCTCTCCCATCTTAGGTATGCCTTTAACTCACCCCCGGCCTTTCGGCCACCCCCTCGAGGGGCGGTTCGCCGAACCGCCCTCTACGAGAGGGGGAAGGGGGGGTGAGTTAGAAGAGAAAATTGGAGAGGTATGAGTTTACATATAGATCCGGCTCAAACTCATCTCGTCTCCCGGAAGTCTGCGTCGATGACGTCGTCCCGACCACGGTTGGCCTCACCGCCCGGACCGGACGCCGTGCCCACCGTAGCGAGACCGTAAAGGATTTGCTGGAGATCGCTCGTTAACTGGCGCAGACGCGAAAGATCCGTGGAGTTCTCCTTCACCAGGCGCCGTGCCTCCTCGATCAAGGACTCGGCCCTTGCCCGTTCATTGGCCGGCGCGCGGTCACCCAGTTCTTTCAGGCGGCGCTCCACCTGGTAGGCCACGGAATCGAGGTTATTCCGTGCCTCGACCTCCTCCCGGCGCCGACGGTCCTCCGCCGCGTGGGCCTCGGCGTCCTTGATCATCCGCTCGATCTCCTCTTTGGAGAGCTGGGTGGAACCGGTGATGGTGACCTGTTGCTCCTTGCCGGTGTCCTTATCCCGCGCGGTGACGGTAAGGATACCGTTGGCGTCGATATCGAAGGTCACCTCGATCTGCGGAACCCCGCGGGGGGCCGGCCGGATGCCCTCCAGACGGAAATAACCGAGCGTCCGGTTGTCCCGCGCCAGCTCGCGCTCGCCCTGGAGGACGTGGATGTCCACCGCCGTCTGGTTATCCTCGGCGGTGGAAAAGATCTCGCTCTTGCGCACGGGGATGGTGGTGTTCCGCTGGATGAGCTTGTGCATTACGCCCCCCAACGTCTCCACCCCCAGCGAGAGCGGCGTGACGTCCAGCAGGACCACGTCCCGGACCTCACCGGTCAGGACCCCCGCCTGGATGGCCGCGCCGATGGCCACCACCTCGTCGGGGTTCACCGATTGGTTCGGATCCTTGCCGAGGAGGCGCCGGACCAGGTTCTGGACCGCCGGCATCCGGGTCGAGCCGCCGACCAGGATCACTTCATCGATATCCTTCTCGGTTAACTTGGCATCGGCCAGGGCCTGTTTGACCGGGCCGACGCACCGTTCGACCAGGTCCGCCGTGAGTTGTTCAAACTTGGCCCGGGTGAGCCGCATCTCCAGGTGTTTCGGACCGGTGGCGTCCGCGGTGATAAAAGGCAGGGAAATGGTCGTCTCAAGCAACGTCGAGAGCTCGATCTTGGCCTTCTCCGCCGCCTCGGTCAGCCTCTGGAGGGCCTGGCGGTCCTGTCGCAGATCGATGCCGTGTTCCTTCTTGAACTCCTCGGCCAACCAGTCGACGATCCGTTTATCGAAGTCGTCACCGCCGAGGTGCGTATCGCCGGAGGTCGCCTTCACCTCGAAGACGCCGTCGCCGACCTCGAGGATGGAGACATCGAAAGTCCCCCCGCCAAGGTCGAAGACGAGGATGGTCTCGTTCTCCTTCTTGTCGAGCCCATAGGCCAAGGCCGCGGCCGTGGGCTCGTTGATGATGCGCAAGACCTTCAACCCGGCGATCTGCCCGGCGTCCTTCGTCGCCTGACGCTGGGCGTCGTTGAAGTAGGCCGGGACGGTGATGCCCGCCTCGGTCACCCGTTCGCCCAGGTACTTCGAGGCGTCCTCCACCAGTTTCCGCAGGACCTGGGCGGAGATCTCCTCCGGCGCGTATTCCTTGCCCTGGATCGCAAAGCGCACGGCGTCGTTGGGTCCGGGCACCACCTTAAAGGGCACGTTCTTGATCTCCTGGGGCACCTCGGAATAACGCCGGCCGATGAACCTCTTCGCCGAATAGATGGTGTTTTCTGGGTTCAAGACCGCCTGGCGCTTGGCCAGGGCCCCCACCAGCCGCTCGCCGGTCTTGGTGTAGGCCACCACCGACGGAGTGATCCGGCTTCCGTCGGCGTTGATGATCACCGTGGGTTGCCCGCCTTCCATCACGGCGACCACCGAGTTGGTCGTCCCGAGGTCTATCCCTACTGCTTTCGCCATCTTCCATCTCCTCCTTTAGTAAACAGGTTAAGTTCCCCCAACTATCTTTACCTTCGCGAGGCCGATCTGTTTTTCGATCTCAGTACCCCTTTAACCAGCGGTCGATCTCCTCCCGGTCGAACCGCCACTGCTGGCCCAGTCGGCAGCAGGGGATCTGACCTTCCTGGGCCATCTGGTAGACTTTCGAGACGCTGATCTGTAGATAAAGCGAGACTTGCTTGACCGTCATCCATTTGATGTTAAGAAGATCTGCTCCTATTTGGCGGAACTCGCCTTGACCGGTGGAAACCCTGCCGCTTCTATCCCGGGGGGCCACGATCCATCGACCTCTCATAAAGTTTATTAACATCTAATAACAATTATTAACGTATAATAAGCTTTTGTCAAGAGGAATCCAACCGCGCCAGGCGGTACCTTCCCAGGCGTCGAAAACCGATCTCGGGTCCGAAGTCCGAAAAAGGCCACCTCCCTTGGGCACGAAAAAGAAAAGCCCGCCTATCGAGGCGGGTTGTGCCGCTCGGCTCCATATATATGCCGGGGGAAGCTTCAACCGATACCACCGCCCGATTCTTCTCCAGCTTCAAGGCAGCTACCGGAGAAGGATCCGGGATGGGTTCCCCGTGGTGCTAGTGTTAGCCATCCGCCTGCTTACCGGGACTACCGAAGCGCGGCAGATCGATGGCCAGCTTGAAGGTGGCCGTTCAGGCCCTCCGGATATCCTGGGGTCTCCCCGAGCAGACCCGGGAGCCCGGCCCGCGCGAATATGGAGAAACGGATGCCCTGTTCGAACTCGGCGTAGGGACCGTTCCCGTCCCATTCGATGGCGAAGCCCAAGGACGTCTTGGTCATCCCTTCTTTCGTAGAAACTCCACCTCTTTCTGCCAACCCAGGTTGAACGCCTCCAAGTTCTCTTCAAAAACCATCACCCGATGGTGCGTAGGGTCGGCTTCTTTGGGGCGCGACTCGCTTATCACCAGGTAACGGACGCCGTCTTTGCCCTGCTTCACGTCGAAGAAATAAGTCCTGCTTCCCGCGAAGACCTTCTCCGAGAAGAGCTCCACCCTTTCAGAACCGGGCGAACTCCTGCGCGCAGAGGAAAGTCCCCTTCAGGATGGTCGCGACGACCTCTTCCCAGTCCTCGTCGGAGAATTCCAAGAGCCGCCCGGGATTAGCCGCCAATAAAGGATGCAGGTTCTCGTCCGCGAGGTCCAGCCCGGCCACGCAATAACCGTCCGCGAGGAAGGCCCTGGTCATATGAAAACCGATACCGTCATTGGCGCCGGTAACGACGACGACAGTGGGGTCCACCTTCGCCACCCCCCATTGACACGTTACACGCATCACCCAGTGGTAAGGCCTTCGACCCTGAAGGACAGGGGCCGGTTCCAGAACCCGTGGATTTCCCCAGCACGGAGGCGGTCTTAAGGGCGGCCGCGGAAAGCAACGGACTCCATACCCAAAGATAAAAAAACACCGCGAGTTTTATCCCCGCGGTTGGCTTGCCATGAGTGGTGCCCGGGACCGGACTTGAACCGGTACGGTTGCCCATACGCCCCTCAAACGTACGCGTCTGCCAGTTCCGCCACCCGGGCACGTTCTGCAAGATAGATTATACGCCGGGGCCTGGGCCTTGTCAATAGCCGCCCGGCCGAGTCGGCCGTGACGCCTCTTGCCGAGATCGACCCACCTTTTGCACGATGAATACTCCGCGAGTTCCCCGCAGGTAAGCTCGATGGCGGTGTTGCCGCTTCCGCAGGCGGGGAAGACGGTCTTGAACCTTTTTAAGGACATATCGAGAAAGACCGGCACGTTGTCGGGCAGCCCGAAAGGGCATACCCCGCCCACCTCATGCCCCGTGAATGCGAGGACCTCCTCGGGCGCCAGCATCCTGGCTTTGAAGCCGAACTCGGCCTTGAATTTGGCATCATCGATCCGCACGTCCCCCGCGGCGACTATCACCATGGCGCCCTCGCCGCTTTTGAAGCAGAGCGTCTTCGCTATGCGCGCGGGCTCGACCCCCAGCGCCGCGGCGGCCAATCAACCGTGGCGGTGGATGTCGGGAGCGTCAGGATGTCGTTTTCCCTGCCGAACCTGCCGAGGTTCGCTTTCACTTTCTCGACCGCCATGGATTTTGCTTTCAGGCTGTTCCCCTTTTTCTTCCTGCGGCGATATGTTGCGCAATCAATTCATCACAATAATAAATATCCGCTTTTTCCAATATTTCATTGCCTTTTCCCTGGAATGTTAATATAT
>JAAYXC010000237.1 GCA_012516115.1 Bacillota bacterium
AAACTGGTCAGTATTGATATGTTTGTTAAATTATTACCCCAAAAAGTTCGTTTTTATATCACAGTTTTCAACCAAATTGTGATAATAATCTTCTTATTGGCCTTAATCGGTTACGGTACATGGCTTTCATATATCACCAGGTTTAGGACTTTCCAAGGAATACCCGGTTTTAGCTATACATGGGTCACAATTAGTGTACCGATAGGTTCTTTACTGATGTTGATCACTGCAATTCGACAGATCAGAGAAGAATATCGAAATATAAAGAAAAACAGCGCTTCCTCACCGGCTTAATGTGGGTATCGAGAACGAGGAGGATCGTAAAAATGTTATTAGTCCTCATTTTATTTTTGTTCTTTATGATCTTGGGTATGCCGGTCGCCTTTGCCATCGGTATTGCCGGCGTGGCGTTTTTTCTTCAACAACCGACCCTCCCCTACACCATCCCGGTGCAGCTCGTCCTATCCCAGACCCAGAGCTTCGTCCTGCTCGCCATCCCCATGTTCGTCTTCGCCGGCAATCTCCTGAACGAAACGGGCATCACCGATCGACTGATAAAACTCGCTTCGGTCCTCGCCGGGCATCTCCGCGCCGGTTTAGCCCAGGTCAACGTGGTCTTGAGCGCGCTCATGGGCGGCACCACGGGCTCGGCCATCGGGGACGCGGCCATGGAGGCCCGGGTCCTGGGGCCCGGGATGAACGCCCGGGGTTATGCCAGGGGATTCTCCGCGGGGATCACCGCTTTTTCCTCCACCATCGTCACGATGATCCCGCCGAGCATCGGCCTGGTCCTCTACGGAAGCATCGGCGAGGTCTCCATCGGTCGGCTTTTTGCCGGCGGCATCGTTCCCGGTCTTTTACTGACGGCCTTTTTGATGCTGGCCGTGGCCATCACCGCCCGCAAGAGAGGGTATCTCCCCGAAAGGGAACGGGCCTCCTTTAAGGAGATGACTACCACTTTCTTCCATTGCATCTGGGCCTTCCTCTTCCCGGTGCTCCTCATCGTGGGCTTGCGCTCCGGGCTTTTCACCCCCTCGGAGGCCGGGGCCTTTGCCGTGGCCTATGCTTTGCTCGTCGGCCTTCTTTTCTACCGCGAACTCTCCTGGGAAAGGTTCGTCCGCGCCCTGGAGTATAGCATCCTGGATATCGGGATGATCATGCTTCTTATCTCCCTTTCCTCCATCGCCAGTTACGGCCTGACCTGGGAGATGATCCCGCAGCGATTGGCCCAGTTCATGCTGGGGATCTCGCCTACCCCTTGGGTATTGCTCCTCATCATCATGGTCTTCCTCATCATAGCCGGGATGTTCATGGACTCCACCGTCCTCATCTTGCTTCTTACCTCCATCCTGCTCCCCGTGGCCAGGCAGGCGGGCATCGACCCGGTCCATTTCGGGGTTTTTATGGTCCTCACCCTCGTCCTCGGGCTTTTAACCCCGCCGGTGGGCATGGTCATGTACGTCGTCTGTTCCATCTTCGAATGCACCATCCAGGAATTCCTTAAGGAATCGTGGCTTTTCTTCCTCGCCTTCTTATTGGTGCTTTTTCTCATCCTCTTCTTCCCGAACCTGGTCCTCTTCATCCCCAATTTGATCTTCGGAAGAGGATAAATCGGATAAACTCTTGGGCCTTTTCTTTTCCCGTTTTTCTCGTTGGTGGCCGGGCCGTTAAACGCGGAAAACGGTCCGGCCACGTGATATTCTCCATGGGAGGGAAAGAAGGTGGACTTTTCCCGCAAAGCCGTCCTCATTACCGGCGCCGGCTCGGGCATCGGCCGCGCCACCGCCCTTCTTTTCGCCGAGAAAGGGGCCAAGGTGGCCATCAACGATCTCGTGGCGGCGAAAAGTGAAGAAACCCTGAAGGTGGTAAAAGCGGCCGGAGCCGAGGGGATCGCCGTCCCAGGCGATGTGGCGTTGGCCGCCGACGCCGAACGAATGGTGGCGGAGACGGTGAAGGTCTTCGGCCGGATCGACATCCTGGTCAACAACGCCGGGATCATCCTGCCCGGCCGGGTGGACAACACCACGGAGGAAGACTGGGACAAGGTGATGCGCATTAACGTCAAGGGGCTTTCCTGGTCTCCAAATACGCGGTCTTGGCCATGAAGAAGTCCGGCGGCGGGGTCATCGTGCATAACGCCTCGGTGGCCGCCTTAAAGGGGATCCCGGATCGAAGCGCCTATTCCGCCTCCAAAGGGGCGTTGGTCTCGCTTACCCGGGCCATGGCCATCGACTACATCAAGGAGAACATCCGGGTGAACTGCGGCTGCCCCGGGACCACCTATACGCCGGCGCTGGAGGAAAGGATGCGGGCCGCAGGCGATCCGGAAGCCATGCGGGCGGCTTTCATCGCCAGACAACCCATGGGCCGCCTGGGAAAAGACGAGGAGATCGCCCATGCCATCTTGTTCGCCTGTTGCGATGAGGCGGCCTATATGACGGGGAGCGTCATCGTCATCGACGGCGGCGCGATGTTATAAGTTCTCTTCGCCTGCGGTCTCGGTAACCGAAGTCTCAAGACCGTTTGCTTCAGGAGGTTGAAGCGGGAGGGCCACGGCCGGTTCCTCTGCTTCTGGTTTTACGGGTTCGGCGGTCCTGGAGGCCGTGGCGGGCGTGGCGACGGCTTCCGGCTGGGCCCGGGGACTGCTCTTTCTTGTCGTGGCCGGCGGGGAAGACTCGACCCCGAAGAAGGCCTCGAGCACCTTTCTCGCCACCGGGGCCGCCCCGAGGCTCCCGCTCCCACCCTGTTCTATCACCACCACCACCACGATCTGCGGGTCGTCGGCCGGCGCGAAACAGGCGAAAAGGGAATAATCGTCGGCCCCGGCCTTCTCCCCGGTACCGGTCTTCCCGGCCACGGGGATCCGGTCCAACGGGAACCCGGCGAAGGCCCCCGATGCCGTACCACCGGTGACCACTTCGTTTAAACCGGCGAGGATGATCTCCCGGGTCTCTTTATCCATCGGTATCCGGTCCACGACCTGCCTCAGGGGGAACCTGCGTACCGGACGGCCGTCGAAGGTCCGGATCTCCCGCACCACGGTCGGCCGCAGGAGGAGACCGCCGTTGGCCAGGGCGGCGTAGGCCACCGCCAGCTGAAGGGGGGTGACTTCGAGATAGCCCTGGCCGATGGCGAAGTGCAACGTCTCCAGCTCGCGCCATGGATCGCCCGGCCGAAGACGGGCCTTGAAGTCCGGGTCGGGGACCGTCCCTTTGGCATCGCCTGGGGCCAGCTCGATGCCGGTCGTGCGTCCGAACCCGAAGAGTCTGGCATAATTGGCCAGTCTCTCCACCCCCAGACGCCGTCCCAATTCATAGAGCACCGCATTGCAGGAGTTCTTGAGCCCCTCCACCACCGTCTGGCGGCCGTGCCCTTCTGCCACCCAACAACGGGCCTTGGCGCCGTATACCCGATCGTAACCATGACAGTAAAAGATCTCGCCCGGCCGCACCACGCCTTCCCGTAGGGCCGCATAGACCACAAAGGGTTTAAAGGTCGAAGCCGGTTGGTAGAGCCCACGAAGGACGCGGTTGTTAAAGGGCTTGTCCGGATCGGCGTTCAAAGCGGCAAAGACCTTTGGCGGCACCACATCGGCGAAAAGGTTGGGATCGAAGGAAGGCTGGCTGGCCATGGCGAGGATCTCGCCGGTCCGGGGATCCAGGGCTACCACCGCGCCCGCCCGGGCCCGACGGTATTTCGTCTGCTTCCGGAGATAGGTGAGTCGCTCGCGCAGGGCTTCTTCCGCCGCCTTCTGGATGGTATAGTCGATGGTCAACCAGGCGTCCTGGCCCGGGACGGGGTCGCGGTGCAGGAGTTCGCGCACGGGCCGCTGGGCGCGGTCCCGCTCCAGCCGGCGGAGGCCGTTCTCCCCTCGGAGGTAAGACTCCAGGGTCTTCTCCAGACCGGTCTTCCCGATGTTCTCTCCCGGTTGGTACCCGGCGGCGACGAGGTTCTTTAGTTCTTCCTGGCTTATCTCACGGAGATAACCGAAAAGATGGGTGGCAAAATCTCCGTATTTGTAATCGCGCAGCGGGACTTCCTGGACTTCGATCCCGGGTAGCTCGAGGGACTCCTGCAACCGTAAGGCCACGCGCAGGGGGATGTTCTTGGCCACCGGGTAAAACTGGCAAGGGGGAACCCCGGTGGTGTCAAGGCGGGTACGGATGGCCTCCACCGTAACCCCCAAGCGGCGGGCGAGACGGACGATGAGCGCCGGATCTCATTTCAGATGGTCAAGGCGACCGACCACGGCGTATCCCGCCCGATTCCCAACCAGCAGACGACCGTGGCGGTCGTAGAAAACCCCCCGCGGCGCCGGCAGAGGGGTATCGTAGGTGGTGTACTCGAGCGAGCGGCGATAGTTCTCGGGGCCGCGGACGATCTGGAGCACCCATAAACGCACGAAAAGCGCGGTAAAACAGACCACGACCAGGGCGGTCATGACCTTCGCCCGATGCTCGATCACCAGATCGGTCCGATGGACGTGCATCGTCATCCCCCCTCACGGAAGATGCCGTTCCCTTTCCCAGGACCCTTGCATGCCGACCTCCCCGGCCCATGGGACGAATTTCTATGCCGCGACGTCGTCTCCCTGCCTTTCGAGACGATAAAAAGGTCGATAAACGAGCGGAGCCAATATGGCATTATAAAAGGCGAATAAGATCAGACGCGCTAAAAGGGGAAAAAAGGATCCGGCCGGCCATCCCAGGGCGGCCCGTAAAAGAAGAAAGGCGCCGTCGGCGATAAGACTGGCGAGAAAAGCGGCCACGGCCGGGACCAAAAGGTTGTCCTTAAAGATCAATTTCTCAAAGAGGCCCACCAGAAACCCCGTCCCCATCTTGGCCAAGGCACCGAGGCCCATGACGCCACCGATGAAAAGATCTCCGAAAAGGCCCAGGAGAAGCCCCATGCTTGCTCCGTACCACGGTCCTTTCAACAGGCCATAAGTTACCGTAAGAAGCAAAAGGAAGTCGGGTTTGAGGGCCAGGCCGAAGAGATCGAATCGGGCCAGGATGGTAGCCTGGAAAAGAAGGCCGAAGACCGCGACGAAGAAAATGGCGACGACCCTTTTCTTCATCGTTCCTCGGCTCCCTGGGGCACCTGGCGGATCACAAAGACCACTTCCAATCGTCCCGGATCCACCGCCGGTCGTAACGAACCGCCCAGAGGCATTCCGGCCTGCCCTTTCGAAGCCTCGACCACGCGGCCGATGGGGATCCCCGGCGGGAAGTACTCGCTCTCCTCCCAGGTCACCACGATGTCTCCTTCGGCATAATCCGCGTCTTTCAACGGGATGATCCGGCAAAAGCCGGGCCGGCCGCTTTCGCCACGTAAGAGAAGGTGGGCGCCGGTCCTCTCCACCATCCCCCCCAGCTGGCTCATGCTATCGGTGAGGAGCAAGACCTCGGCCGTATGTTTCCGCACGGCGTAGATCCGGCCGACAACGCCCTCGGGAGCGATTACCCCCATATCGCGGGTGATGCCGTCGGCCGCCCCACGGTCGATGGTCAACCGTCCATACCAATTACTGGGATTACGGGCCACCACCTCGGCGGCCACGAAATCGTAAGAGAGACGTGGCCGCAATCCCAGGGCCTCCCGGAGCCGTTCGTTTTCCAACCGGTAACCCCGAAGGATAAGGTTCTCCATCCTTAGGCGGTCCACTTCTTCGGCCAAACGACGGTTTTCCCTGGCCAGCCGGTGAAGGACGGCTACCGTCCGCGCAAGACTATGCGTCCAGTCGGTTAAGGCATTGAAGATCCGCTCCACCGGCGTCACCGCCGTGCGTAAAAAAGCCTCCACGGCCGTTTCATCCGTCCGGTTGTTGGTGGTGAGAAAGATGACCCACGACAAAAGCAGAAGGGTCATGGCGATGAAGACCAGTTTCCGGCTGGTCAGAAACTGTAACACGTTCTCACCCCCAACTCAGCTTATACGGCGCGAAGAAGTCACCACCCGCTGGAGAAGGGCCTCGTCCTCCAGGACCAGGGCCGTCCCCAAGACCACACAGGTCAACGGATCCTCGGCCCGGTGGACCGGCATGCCGGTCTCTTCGTGGAGGAGTTGATCGAGGCCCCGGAGCAGACTACCCCCTCCGGAAAGGACGATCCCGCGGTCCAGGATATCCGCCGCCAGCTCCGGCGGCGTCCGGGCCAGGGTCATCCGGACCGCTTCCACGATCTGAACGATGGGCTCGGAGAGGGCTTCGGTGACCTCATGGGAGCTGAGGTGGACCGTCTTGGGCAGGCCGGTCAGAAGATCGCGGCCGCGCACCTCGAAATGTTTCTCTTCCTCTTCAGGGTAAGCCGAACCGATGGCCCGTTTGACCTCCTCGGCCGTCCGCTCGCCGATCATCAGGCTATAATGGCGTTTCACGTACTGGGCGATGCTCTCGGTCATCTCGTCCCCGGCCACCCGAATGGACTGGCTGGCCACGATCCCGCCGAGGGAGATGACCGCCACTTCCGTCGTTCCGCCCCCGATATCCACGATAAGGCTTCCGGTGGGCTCGCTCACGGGTAACCCGGCCCCGATGGCTGCGGCCATGGGTTCCTCGATGAGAAAGACCTCCCGCGCCCCGGCCTGGAGCCCGGCATCGATGACCGCCCGTCGCTCCACTTCGGTGACGCCCGAAGGGACGCCGATCAGGATGCGGGGTCGGAAAAGGCTCCCCCGCCTCCCCATGGCCCGTTCGATGAAATACCGCAACATCCGCTCGGTGATATCGAAATCGGCGATGACCCCATCCCGCAGCGGGCGGATGGCCACAATGCCCCCCGGCGTCCGGCCCACCATGGCCTGGGCTTCGGTTCCTACGGCTACGAGCTCGTTCGTCTCCCGCGCGATGGCCACCACCGAGGGTTCCTGAAGGACGATGCCCTTTCCCTTTACGTAGACCAGGGTATTGGCCGTTCCGAGGTCGATGCCCATATCCCGCGCGAAACGGCCCAAGACGAAATCGAACATGTAAGCTGCTCCTTCCAAAGAGTATTCGCTATCCCGGCCGGATCGTCGTTGGCCAAACAGTAAAAAACTGGAACAATCCCCGCCTTCACCGTTGAACAGAAGAAAAAGCGCCTTCCCGGTCTTCATCGGTGCTCTTACCGGCCGAGCGGGAACCATGATATGGATTACGCCATCTGAGCGCGAACGATGACGACGGGCTCTTTCTCCCCCCGCCCCCGACGAATCGGGTTTTTCTCGTTTGCCGCCCGCGACCTACGGCGGGTGACTCAGGCTCAAAAAAGCCCTCTCTCTTTAAGACTGACGTATTTATTGTCGCCAAAGACTACATGGTCGAGTATTTCGATGCCGAGGAGCTCTCCTCCTTCCCGTAACCGCCGCGTAAGAAACACATCTTCCTGGCTGGGCGTGGGATCCCCGCTCGGATGGTTATGGGCCAAGATCACGGCCGCGGCGCTTTTTTGGATGGCCGCCTTAAAGACCTCCCGCGGGTGGACGAGGGAGGCGGTGAGATGACCGATGGAGATGCGCTCTACCCCCAAAGGCTGGTTACGGGCATTGAGCAAAACGACGAAGAAATGCTCACGGTCGAGGAAACGAAGGCGACCCATGAGGAGTTCCGCGACTTCCCGCGGGCTCTTGATGGCAGAGAGATTTTCGGTCTCCACCGCCGCCAGGCGACGACCCAGTTCGAAGGCGGCCATCAAGGTGGCGGCCTTGGCCTGGCCGACCCCGGGAAAGGAAGCCAGATCGGCGAGACCGGCCGTGGCCAGACCCCGCAGGCCTTCGAAATGGGCCAGGAGCCTTTCGGCTTGCTGGAGCACGGACTCCCCCCGCCGGCCCGTTCGGAGAAGGATGGCCAAAAGTTCGATGTTGGAAAGGCCTTCCGTCCCGTAATTGACCAGCCGCTCCCGCGGTCTCTCCCCCTGGGGGAGATCGCGGATCATCACCGGATACTCCACGGTGGCCACGGGCCTCCCCACCTCCCGGATATTCTACCACCTGGGGCTACAGGATCCGTAAACCGAACTCCCGTAACAGCAGGGCCGTCTTGACCAAGGGCAGGCCCACCACGTTGGTGTAACAACCGTGGATCCGCTCGACCAACAGCGCCCCACGCCCTTGGATGCCGTAAGCCCCGGCCTTGTCCATGGGTTCACCCGTCCGGACGTAGGCCTCGATCTCCTCCGGCGCCAGGCGGCGAAACTTGACCCGCGTCCGCTCGTGCGCCACCCGGAAACGTCCTTCTTCCGCCGCCACCACGGCCACCCCGGTATAGACCTCGTGCCAGCGGCCGGAGAGTTTGACCAGCATCCGGCGGGCCTCGGCCGCATCAAGTGGTTTTTCCAGGATCTCACCGGCCAGGATGACCACGGTGTCCGCGCCGAGGACTAGGCCGTGTCCGATCCTCTCCGCCACCTCCCGGGCCTTACCCAGCGCCAGGGATTCCACCAGCCGGGTCGGGTCTTCCGGCCGCGCTCCTTCGTGCCGTTCTTCGAAGGAACTCGGCACGACGCGGAAAGTAAGCCCCAGGCCGGAGAGGAGCGCGGCCCGTCGCGGGGAAGAAGAGGCCAAGATCAGTTCTTCCATCCGCCTCACATCCGCCGGTAGGCCACGAAGGCCAGGATAAGTCCGGTGATGGCCGCCAGGTCCAGGCGGAGCCGAAAACCGAGGTGGAGAAGGAAAACATCCCCCAGGGTGAAAGGTCGGGCCGGTTCGAAACCAACGGCCACGGCTTTGGCCAGAAAGGGTAAATAAGGACGAAGCAGACGACCGACCAGAGAACCACAAAGAAGCCCCACCAGCATCAACGAGATCAAGACCAGGCCTCCCCGGCCCTTGGTTCGACCAGCCAACCGAATCATCCTCCCGGCGCTTTATCCGACGCGCGCCGAAGCTATATCCTTCAACAAAGATGCCGATTATCCTCTTTCCTTTTTCGGCCTTTGTTTGCAAGATGAACGGGAAAGTTGACGGTTTACGGCGGGGATGCTATGATGGGTCTGCGTAGAAGGGAGGTGGAAGGTCCTTGACGAGACCGCTTAAATACCTGATCTATACTTTCGGTTGTCAGATGAACGAACGCGACTCCGAGACCCTGGCCGGTTTCTGCGAAAAGATGGGTTACGTCCAGGCCAAAGGGCTGGAAGAAGCCGACCTCATCATCCTCAACACCTGCTGCGTGCGGGCCAACGCCGAGAACCGCATCTACGGTCACCTGGGTAACCTGAAACCCTTGAAGGAGAGAAGGCCGGATCTCATCATCGCCGTCGGTGGATGTATGCCGCAAGAACCGTCCGAGCGCGAGCGGATCAAGGCCGTCCATCCCCATGTGGATCTCATCTTCGGTCCCCAGAACCTCCACGAATTCCCCTTCCTCCTCGAACGGGTCCTGCGGGGGGAGGGC
>JAAYXC010000238.1 GCA_012516115.1 Bacillota bacterium
AATTTTTAAAAGATAATCCAAAACGAAATAGTAAATATTTTCCGTTTAAAAACATCCCCTTCAAACCCTTATCAAATCTACATCCACCCCCATCCACAAGGCCATCCAAATATGGTAAAATGGCCTCGAGGTGGGATTCGGTGCTGGTCCGCGATAACCGGAAATACGCTCAAGGCCAACTATGGATGCCGTTCCTCCCCGAGGAACTCTTCCGGCCAGACCCAGAACTGGCGAAGATCGCGGCCATTCTCGACGACCCCGCGACGCTGGAACCTTTCGTCGAGAGATACCATCAGGCGGCGGCCGAGGCCGGCTTGAAGAATAGCGGCCGTCCCACCGTGCCGCTGCGTACCTTTGCCGCCATGGTCCTCCTCAAGTTCATGTACGACCTCCCTTACCGGGAACTCTGCGCCCAGGTCAAAGACCGCATCTCCTGGCGGGTCTTCTGCCATATCCCCTTTACCGCCAAGGTCCCTGATTACTCCACCATCTGCAAGCTCGTCCACCGGTTCGGTCCGGAAGCGGTGGAGGAAATGAACGAGGCGGTTTTGGGCCATCTTGCCGGCAAGAAGAAGCTAAAGAGGAAGAAACTCAAGGTGGATACGACGGTAATCGAGAGTGATATAGCTTATCCCACCGATACCGGCCTTCTCTCCCGCGGGATCCGGAAGATCGGGCGGGTGAAGAAGCTTCGGGAGAAGGTTCTGGCCAAGGTGGATTCCTTTGTGGACCATACCTGGAAGGCCAAGAAGCTCCTCCGGGAGGCGACCCGGAGCTTACGGGAGCGGGCCGGGGAGGCCGGGGCCAGGCTTCGTTCGGTCTTGGTGGAACTTGCCGCCCTGGCGGAAGATACGGTAGGCCAAGTAGGAGAACTCCTCCGCCGGGGGGAAGGGTCTTTAGCCTAAGGCGGTAAGAGGGTAAAGGAAGCCCTTCTCCAGGAACTTACGGTCTTGCAAGAGGCCTTCACCCGGGTGACCACGCAGGCCTGGCAACGGCTGGCGGGGGAAAAGATCGATGACCGGGTGGTGAGCCTCTTCGACCGGGAGGCCCGGCCCATCGCGAAAGGGAAAGCCGGTAGGCCGGTGGAGTTTGGTTACAAGACGCTTGTGGCCACCAACGAACAAGGGTTGGTCCTCCACTATGAAGTCCACGTGGGGAACCCGGCGGACGAGGAGGTCTTTGTCCCGGCGGTGCTGGCCACCCAAGAAAAGACGGGGAAGGTCTTTACGGAACTTGCGGCCGACCGGGGGATGTACAGTGCGGAGAACGAAGCAGCCCTACATGGCTTAGGCATCCGGCATGTCTGCCTGCCGAAACGGGGGAAGAAGGACGAAACCAGGCGTCAATACGAGCGACAGGCATGGTTCCGGAGGCTATATCGCTTGCGGGCGGCTTGCGAGGCGGAGATCAGCCGGTTGAAACGCCGGTATGGCCTGGGCCGGGTCCGGACGCGGGGGTATCACCGGGTGAAGACCTGGGTAGGATGGTGTATTCTCGCCCATAACTTGGTGGTGGCGGCCGGATTGTGACCCCCGAGGTCCCTTCCGGAAGGACCGGCGATGGGTTGAAAGAGATGGTTTTCAAGGTTCAGGTGCCCTCTTGAGGAGAGGACGGTTTTTCAACAGAAACTATTTATGG
>JAAYXC010000239.1 GCA_012516115.1 Bacillota bacterium
GTCCCGGACCAAAAGGTTCGTCCCCCGGCCCAGAATGAACCAGGGGAGGTCCCGCGCCCGGGCGAACTCCACCACCCGCCGGAGTTCCCCCCGGTCGGCGGGAATCACCAGTGCCTCGGCCGGACCGCCGAGACGAAAACTGGTATGGTTCCGCATCGGTTCGTTAAAACGGATCTCGCCGGCCTTCACCAGTTCCCGGAGCTCCGCCTGCCAGGACAAGGGGTCACTCTCCCTCCTTAAAACCTCGGGGACCATTATGCTATTATACGAATAAAACCGCACCCGATCGCCGATGACCGAAGAAAAAGCCCGCCGCAAAGGCGGGCCCCTGGACGGCAGCGTGAGGATGGATTAACCGGTGGCGCTGGCCGAGTGTGAACCTTCATCCTCTTCCTGAAGCGAGAGTTCCACCTCTTTGGTCAGGAGATCGGCGTAATTGTAAGAGGTACGACGCTCGGTCTGGCGGTCACACCAGCGAACCACGAAAACGTGTGGATAAGTCTGCTCCAGGATGCCATCTACTTCGAACACCCGCTTCCGGCCACGGTTCGCGCGGAGTTTAACCGGTTTTCCTACCATTTCCTTTAAGTCTTCGCGGATGCGGGCGAGGGCATTGACCTCGGGCATGGGGTTCACCACCTTGTCAACATCATGGCCAACATTATAACACAGAAGGACAAGCCTGTCAACAAAAGACGAAAAATTATAGCAGAGGTTTGGAGAGCTGTCAAGCGAAACGCGCCTCCAGCATAAAACTTTGGGTAAGATGCAGGCGATCGGGTGCCTCGTGGTCGCCGGTCACCCGGAGATGCCCGCGGCCCTCCGTGCCTGGCCCTGGTTAAGGTCGGTGCCGCGGCCCTGGCGCCGGCGGCTGGTCCGTCTCGCCGGTCCCAAGCCCGTCCTGGTGGCCGAGAGCACGGATGGTGGCATCCAGGCCTACGGGCTTCTCCTGGCCGAAGGTTCCTCCACCTTAAGACTGACCGAGACCCTGAGACGAATGGAGGAGAAACTGACCTTCCGGGCCTTTGGCTGGCGAGCCGCGGCCTGGCCCCTCTTCCCGGACGGTCTTGGCGTTCGGGCACCCTTTTCGGGCTCTTGACCGCCATCGCCCCTTTTGCCGGCAGGAATCTCCCTTTCGGTCCGCCGGAGGAATTGACGGTCCTTCTTCAGGGAGAAGCCCGGGCCGAACTGGGGTTAGCCGCGCGGTTCCTGGCGCCGCGAGTGGCCGGCCTCTTCCTCGTCTGCCCGCAGGTCTATTTCCGTCGTCAACTGGCGGCCCGGATCCTGGCCGAATACGGTCTGGCCGTCCGGGATGGCGGGAAGCCGCCGGAAAAAGGGTGGGATGTGGCGGTGGACCTCCGGTTTTTACCCCCGCTTTTCCGGGTTGGCCCGCGCCTCTTTACCCTGCGGCCCGTCTTCCCCCAGCCGCTCCTCCACACGACCTCCTGGCAAAGGTTTCTTTCCATCGAGCATCCGGTCTGGGCCGAATGTCATTTAAGCTGCCTCTTGCCGGAGAAAACGAGCCTCCCCTCCACCCTCACTCCGGCCTCGCTCGCGGCCGCTTTCTCCCTGCTCGAGACGGCCGGCGTGGAGTTCGCTTTAACTTGACAAGGTCTGGGAGGTCGATTATAATTACTCTTACTACAGACGCACTGCGCCCCGGGGCCGCGGTGCTGTTTGTCATCAAACCCCTTATGGTTGTGGAACCGGAGTAGCCGCATACCCCACCGCGACCTGAAGGAATATTAAGAGGGACTTCGCGAAGGGAGTAAGAAAATGGCTACGCAAAAAGAAATCTTCTTAACCCTGGATGGCCTCGTCAAGCTCGAAAAAGAGCTCGATCTTCTCAAGACGGTTCGCCGGCGCGAAGTGGCGGAACGTATTAAGCAGGCCCTGGAATTCGGGGACCTCTCGGAGAATTCTGAATACGAAGATGCCAAGAACGAACAGGGTTTCATCGAAAGCAGGATCCTCCAGATAGAGAACATCCTCCGGAACGCCCGTGTCCTCGATATCGGCGAGGTCAGGACCGATACGGTCAGCCTGGGGACGAAGGTGCTCTTGGAGGACGTGGAGACCGGGGAAGAGATCGAATATACCATTGTGGGATCGGCCGAGGCGGATCCGGATGCGGCACGGATCTCCGATGAATCTCCGGTGGGCCGGGCCCTTATGGGCCAAACCGTAGGGGCGGTCGTCACGGTCCAGGTCCCCATGGGGAGTCTAAAGTATAAAATCAAAGACATTAAAAAAATGGCCTGATGTGACCATGTGAAGCGTCCTTCTTCACGGCCAAGGGCCGGGGATGCCCCTTCTTCGGCCGCGGAAGGGGCGCCTTTATTTTTGCCCTTTGGGAGAACGTTAAAACCGCCGGTAGAAAAGGCGCGGCGCTTCGAAGAAGCGCCGGGACCCGCGTATGAGGCAAGATGCGCATCTTTCATCCCGGCGAGGCCGGAGAAAGCCATGGGAGACCGCGGAGGGACGAAGGATTGACGACGGAGATACGTGAAAACGAAGAGTTCCAGCGACGAAAAGAAACGGCAACCCGCTGGCGTACCGCCGGGTACGATCCTTACGGCGGCGCCTTTCTGCGTACCCATATGGCCGGCGCCATCGCACCCGCCTTTGCTGAGCTGGAAGGGAAAAAGGTGGCCGTGGCCGGTCGTCTGACGGCCATCCGTCGCCAGGGAAAGGCGAGTTTCGCCGATCTGACCGATTTTACCGGGAAAATCCAGCTTTACGTCCGCGAAGACGTTTTGGGGCCCGCCGATTACGAGCTCTGCGATCTGCTCGATCTGGGCGATATCATCGGCGCCGAAGGGACGGTCTTCAAGACCCGCCGGGGCGAGGTCACGGTGGAGATCGGGTCCTTCCGCCTCCTAACCAAGGCCCTCCGCCCGCTACCGGAGAAATGGCACGGGCTCAAGGACGTGGATCTCCGCTACCGCTACCGTTACCTCGATCTCATCGCCAACCCCGGTGTGCGGGAGGTCTTCTTCAAACGAACGCAGATCGTCAAAGCCATCAGGGGTTTCCTTGACGCCCGGGGCTTCGTGGAGGTAGAGACCCCCATCCTTTCACTGGTGGCCGGGGGTGGACATGCCCGGCCGTTTACCACCCACCACAACGCCCTCGATCTCGACCTTCACCTTCGCATCGCCCTTGAGCTCTATCATAAACGGCTTCTCGTCGGCGGGTTCGACCGCGTTTACGAGATCGGCCACTGTTTCCGCAACGAAGGGATCGATACCCGTCATAACCCGGAATTCACCATGCTCGAACTCTACCAGGCCTACACCGACTACGAGGGCATGATGGCCCTGGCCGAAGAGATGCTCCCCGAGGTGGCCCGGACGGTGCTCGGGACGACCAGATTCGTCTACCAGGGCCGCGAGATCGATCTCTCCCCACCCTGGCCGCGGCTTAAGATGATGGACGCCATCCGGGAACGGACCGGCCTGGACTGGCTGGCCGTCGAGACCGATGAGGAAGCGGTAGCCCTCGGAGAGAAACTGGGGCTCGACCTCCGCGGCCGCAAGACCAGGGGCCAGGTCTTGGATGAACTTTTGAAGACCTTCGTCGAACCGCACCTCGTCCAGCCGACCTTCCTGGTAGACTACCCCATCGAGATCTCGCCCCTGGCCAAGAGGCGGCCCGACGAACCGCGCCTCACTTACCGTTTCGAGCTCTTCATCAACGGCTGGGAATGCGCCAACGCCTTCTCGGAGCTCAACGATCCTCTGGACCAGCGGGAGAGGTTCCTGGCCCAGGCGGAAGAGAAAGCCAAGGGGAACGAAGAGGCCATGTCCTGGGACGAAGATTTCCTTTTCGCCCTCGAGCACGGGATGCCGCCTGCCGGTGGAATGGGCATCGGCATCGACCGCTTGGTCATGCTCTTGACCGATTCTCCTTCCATCCGCGACGTCATCCTCTTCCCGCTCATGCGGCCGCTCAAATAGTTTCGGCAAGAGGGATCTCCCGCCCCCACGGCGAAGTATGGGGAAAACGCGCGGAGGTCTGGGAGATGCTGGTCCTGGGTCTCGATCCCGGCCTTGCCCGAACCGGGTACGGTTTCGTCCGGCGGGAGGGAAACCGGCTTTTTGCCCTCGCCTACGGCACGGTCGTCACCCCGGCCGGCCTTTGTTTGTCCGAACGGCTCTTCCGCCTCCATCGCGAGCTGGGCGAGCTGATCCGGACCTATCATCCCGAGGCCATGGCCGTCGAGGAACTTTTCTTCTGCCGGAACGCGAAGACGGCCATCGCCGTGGGGCAGGCCCGGGGCGTGGCCCTGCTGGCCGCGGCCGAAGCCGGTTTGACCGTAAGCGAATACACGCCGCTCCAGGTCAAACAGGCGGTGGTCGGCTATGGGCGGGCCGAAAAACATCAAGTCCAGCAAATGGTCCGCGTACTCCTGGCCCTTCCCGATCTGCCGCGTCCCGATGACGCCGCCGACGCCCTGGCCGGCGCCATCTGCCACGCCCACTCCCATCAACCGCGACGCGAGGTGGTATGGCCTTGATCGCCAGTCTGACCGGACGGGTCGCCGGGATAAGCGGCGGGTGTTGCCTCCTCGAAGTGGGCGGTGTAGGGTTCGAGATCCGGGTCCCCCTCCCCGCCCTGGCGACCCTCGCCGAAGCCCCGGGTGAGGTTAAACTCTATACCTACCTTTATCTTCGCGAAGACGGCGTCCAGCTCTTCGGCTTCCTGCATCCCGAAGAGAAACAGGTCTTCCTCCAGCTCCTGGGGGTAGCCGGGGTGGGACCGAAGATCGCCCTCTCCCTCCTTTCCGTGCTCAGCGTGGACCGGATCCGGCAGGCGGTGGCGGCCGAGGATTACCGTCTTTTGGCCTCGGTCCCCGGCATCGGGCCCAAGACGGCCCAACGGCTCGTCTTCGAGCTCCGCGGTAAGCTGGCCCCCACCGGCGAAGGGGGAAAGACTCCTTCTCCGGTCGGCGGGGAGATGGCCGATGCCGTCGAGGCCTTAATAGCCCTGGGTTATCCTTCCCCCGCCGCCACGGCCGCGGTGGAAGCGGCGGTGACCGAAGGCACGGAACGCACGGCCCCGGCCCTCGTCCGGGCGGCCTTAAAGAAACTGCTCAAATGAGGAGGCGGAAAGAAGGCCGCCATGGGTGAGATAGAGCGCATCATCGCCCCCAAACTCCGGCCGGAGGACCTCGAGCTGGAACTGACCCTGCGTCCCCGCCGGCTGACGGAGTACATCGGCCAAAAAAGGGGCAAGGAAAGCCTGGCCATTTTCATCGCCGCGGCCAGGAGCCGCCGGGAGGCCCTGGACCATGTCCTCCTCTACGGTCCGCCGGGCCTGGGCAAGACGACCCTGGCCCACATCATCGCCAACGAGCTCGGGGTGGCCATCAAAGTCACCTCCGGTCCGGCCATCGAGCGGCCCGGGGACCTGGCGGCCATCCTCACCAACCTCGAGGAGGGGGACGTCCTCTTCATCGACGAGGTCCACCGGCTTAACCGCGCGGTGGAGGAGATCCTCTATCCGGCCCTGGAGGACTTCGCCTTGGACATCATCATCGGGCAGGGTCCCAGCGCCCGCTCGGTCCGCCTGGATCTCCCCCGCTTTACCCTCGTCGGGGCCACCACCAGGATCGGCGCCCTCACCTCGCCGCTTAGGGATCGTTTCGGCATCGTCTGTCGACTGGAGTTCTATACCCCGGATGAATTGGAGACCATCGTCAACCGTTCGGCGCGGGTGCTGGCCATCCCCATCGATCCCGAGGGGGCGGCGCAGA
>JAAYXC010000457.1 GCA_012516115.1 Bacillota bacterium
CTCATCGAGAACCGAAGTGCCCGACCCGCGGTGTGCGAGCTAAGTATCACTCTCCGGGCTGGGTATCTGCCAAGATAGTGGGCCGGGAACTTAACCGAGGTAGTCTCGCTCTTTCCGTGGCGTGGAGGCATTGTGACAATCAGCCTCTTGCACCGCCCATCCTCCACTTCCATGAGCTTCTGTCCGAGCAGCTTAATATGTCTAGGCCTGCGGTAGGTGCGATCAACGTAGCTGGCCCAACCCAAGACGTGAGCTCGCGCCGCTCCGATCCTCCAGGCTTGGTTGCTGATCCTCGGCGAAGATACGATCGAGGAGATCGGGGTTTTCGGAGACGATGCGCTGAGTGATGTCGTACTCATACCGCCTCACTTCCTCGTTCCGAACCGTGGGCTTGCCCGACAGCAATTGAGCCTTGTCGATTGCTTGAGCCAGCACCCCGACCAGCGCCCGCACCCAGGCAGCTCCATCTCGGTCATGAGACTCTCTCCGCTTACCCATTGGGAGCTCCTCTTCATCGCTAATAGCGACGTCGATCTTCTTGATGGCCTTCTCGGCCAGCTCATACATGCCGTCAGCCAGGCCCTTGAGCTTGGAGGCGATATAGTCGCTGGCTTCTGCCAGTGCTTGCTCGGTGGCTGCGGACTGCAACTCCCTCGTTTTTCGCTGCAGTTGGTTCGTTCGGTTCGGTTCGCCTAGTTCGGTTCGGTTCTCGAACCGCCATCGCTTTATAGTCCCCTCAGGGACGCCTGTCTGTTCCGAGGCCTCGCGTAGGGTGGTGGCCTCAGCTATAGTCAATGCCTTGATTTTCAGCTCGGCCGACCATCTCGCCATATCACTCAACTCCTAGCCCGAGAGCCGTTCTCTGGCACACTTTGGGAACGGGCAGTAGATCACCGGGCCAAGCTCCCGCCCATATGCTCGATGCCCGTAAGGGCAGCCCTTGCAGTAGACTTCCACCACTTTCGCCTTCGCTCTGCCCGTGCGTTTCATGTCGTCACTCCCTGAATGCGGGAGCGCCCGAGGCCTTCCCCGGGCGCTCAATGTACAGTGGAGCAGGTGCCTGCCGTACATGAAGAGAGGGCGCTCGACGGCGCCCTCTGAAACTCCATGCCCTAAAAATGGGTATAGTATGACAAGGGCATAGTATCACGGTTTTTGAGGCTTGTCAACAGCCTCTGTGGCCCAAGACTTCGCTCTGAGCAGGCGGAAGAAATAGCGCCAGTGTGGTACCTTGGTACCATTCAGGACCTCCTATCGAGGGCCGTCTCAAGCAGTCTCTGGGTCGTCTTCGAGAGGCTCAGCCCCTCGACTGCAGCCACTAGCTTCAGCCTTCGGATCAGCTCCGGTGGCAGCCAGACCTTGACTTGCTTCTTGCCTCCCATGCTCGATTGCACTCCTATCTACCTCATACCAACGCCTCGGCCTCAAACGCTTCGTACGGTATCTCCTACCGGATCGGCCCTTCCCCCGTCGGTATGGAATCTTCAAATCCTGTTCGTCTTCCCACGCCCATTGCGCAGTCACGTCGACCGTCTCGATCCTCACAACGACATCACGTACTCTGAGGCAGCTACTGTTGGTGCATCTCCAC
>JAAYXC010000240.1 GCA_012516115.1 Bacillota bacterium
GATCCCAGCCCCAGGTTCGTTTGATGGCGTCGGCACGTCGGGCATTGTTGTCCGTGCGACAAAGTTCGTCACCCTTGGCTTGGGCGAGCGCGCCATAGTGGCCTTCTACGTGGCTTTCAACAGAGAGGCGGATGGCGCTCGCACCACCAGCGTCCACTTGAGACGGCTGGGCTGGCAGGCGATCGAGGCGGAGACCCGGAGGTGGCTTGCCGAGCGGCGGATCCGGGTTCCCGGCCACCCCCGGGAAGAAGCAGTCCTCAATAGAAACCTGCTCTTTTGCCGTTTCTTCGCAACAGGACGGACTCTGGACTCGGAGGAAGTCGTGGCAGTGACCTCCCGCAGCCCGCGTTACTATGTAAGCGCCGCCTTTTGGGCACGGGACGTACTTCTATGGTCGCTGCCAGGGCTCATGTTAGTGGACCGCGCTCGGGGGCGCGAGGTGCTGCTCTATGCCTTCTCCGTGGGGACCAGGCACGTGGGGGACCCCGCGGAGTATATCGACGGTCGGGCGCTCTATCCCGGGTTTGAGCTTGACGAAGCTGCCGCTTTTCTCGTGGGTCTCGGTACCTACCTTGACGCGACTTCCGACTTCAACATCATCCGGGAGCCTCAGGTTCTGGAGGGGGTAAGGCGGGTTCTGGCCGAGATCGAGAGATGGACAATGCGTGCCGCGGATGGAAAGCCTGTCCTCTGCCGGACCTTCCTCGACCCGTCCGACGACCCGGTGAGGCTGCCTTTCCTGACCTACAACAACGTGCTGGTGAGAAAGGCATGGCTTGTTGCTGCGGACGTGCTCGAACGCATCGCGGCTGATGGTGACGACCAGGCTGGCCATGTTCTGAGGCAACAGGCCTATAAACTCCGGGAGGCGGCAGAGGCGCTGGGTGAGGCCATCCGCCGTTACTGCGTTGTAGATGGGCCCTTTGGTCCTATGTATGCGTGGGCCGTGGGCGTCACGCCGCACGAACCGTCCGGCGTTGAAGGGGAGACCGAAGCTGTCCGGGCCGTCGAGGCAAACGCCTCCTACCGAGGGTTACGTCGCACCGGAGCCGAGTTGTACGACGACCCGCCAGGGAGCCTCGAACTGCTGGGCCACTACGGCTACTGTCGGGACGGGGACGGGGCGTCTATCCTGGCTAATACCAGACGTTGGATACATTCGGACCACAACCCTTACTTCCTCGAGGGTCGCTTCGCGGCCCCCGGCTCGGCACACTCGCCGCATCCGTGGCCTATTGCCATGGCGAATTCAATCCTGGCCGAGGCTGCGGCGTACGAAGCGACAGGACAGTGCGATTTCGACCGCGTGAAAAGCCTTGTACGCTGCTCACCTCGGCACCAATGGATTTCGGCTTCGCCTGCGAGAGCATCGACGCGGAGACCGGCGTGGCGAAGACCGGTGCCGCCTTCGCAAGCGGAGCGGGGTTTCTGGCTTACAGCCTGTGGCGCGGCCTCGGCCTGCTGGAATTGCGGGCCGCACATCCGCCGGGCAGAGGTAAGGTACCCTCCGCCAGCGTAGCAAAAGAGTCCGGCGAACTTCTGCCCCCCCAACTTAGCAGAAACAAAAATTAGAGACAGCCATACTGTCTCGACATCCTCGAGGAAGGGACCTAAAACGATAACGTTGCGCGAGCGTTTTATGCGGATTTTTGACCACCGGGAGGCGGACAGGATTCCCATTATTGATTCCCCTTGGCACAGAGAGGGAATGCGGGAGGGAGTGAGTTTTGTTGACTTTTTCGACCTAGATAGAGTCGCATTTATCCATTCAGGAATTCAAGTGGTAGTATAAAAAAACGTTTTTGCAAAATCGATTTTGGAAAGACAGCCTCTCCGGAGTGCCGTTCAATTGCGTCCCTGACTGTGGTTACCTCGCTCCTACATCCTCAACGTCCGGGACTCTGCACCATCGACACTCATGCCGAGGGGTGGCACCAAGAGACGACTTTCCGGTTTTCCTAAATACGGTAAGGAGGATAAAATAGTAGCTCTAACCCCTATTGGATTTCCGAACGTTCTTTACTGCTCAGGTTTGTCCGCATTCATGCCTCCCATGTGCGTTAGCTTTGGCCAATTGAATTAATACTGGCAAACTCCCGACAGATCACCTTGAGAAAAGAGAGCCCGAGCCCTTTTGGATAATGGATATGCTTGCGAGACTACAGATCGATTTACTGGGAAGGTGCGTAGTGCTGCTTTTGCAACTTGTGTTGGTTGCCTAGTAGCTTCCCTTTAAGAGGCTCGGAGGTGGTGGAAGAAAGAAGAAGAGTTTATGTATCTCTTAAAGTTATCTAGTTAAAATTTAAAAAAGGAGGCCAGGATTATGAGACGGGTAAGGGTGTTGGTATGTGCTTTAATGTTATTGTTTGTTCTTTTATTGTCAGAAGCTTCCACAAGTAAAGCAGCTAGCCAATCTTTTCAAATAGTAGCAGTCCAATATAAATGGAATCCTGAAGTAGATTATGCTTCTCCTGCTACTTTTAAGGCCACGGTAGATAGTATAATGCAGAATGTAATGAGTCAGGTCGATCCTAATATCCCTACATTAGTAGCTTTTCCTGAAGATATAGGTTTACCTATGCTTTTTATTGAGAATGATATTGATATTCTTCGTAGTGCTACTACTTTTGCGGATGCTATACAAAAGTTGATCGAGAGGCATTTGTGGGACGTAACCCTTTTTAGACTACGTTATGGAGTTGATTGGGTAAGGGCTCTCTTTCTTGAACGAAGCGGTGCAATGGCTCGCGCCTATTTGGACACTTTCAAAGAGATGGCCGCTAAATATAGGGTATACTTAGTAGCCGGGTCTATTCCAATGAGACCTGTAAATGAGGATGGGACTTTGGTTAATGATGACAGTACTGTGTATAATCTTTCTTACTTCTTCGGGCCGGATGGAGATTTGATTGGTTACCAGAAAAAAGTTAATTTGGTTCCTAGCGAGCAATATAAAGATGAAAATGGAAACTACGGATTAGATCTTAATGCAGGCACTTTAGAGGAATTAAAAGTGTTTTCTACTCCTTTTGGGAGTGTTGCTATAGCTATCTGTTATGATGCCTTTCATTACAAAGTAATATGGGAGCTGGTTAAAAAAGGAGGAGAAATACTTGTTATGCCTTCTGCTAACTTCGGGTTATGGACTAGAGAACAGCAGTCAGATTGGTTAAACAGTGCATGGTTAGCTACCCGGCATCCTTATGGTTTGAAATGGTTTGTTAACCCGATGATGGTAGGTGCCCTGAAAGATATTACATTTGAAGGCCAATCATCTATAGGTGTTAATTGGATGTTAATCCCTGACAGACCTCAGATGAATTACATGGATTTAGATCCCATAACTGGCTTTCTTTCTATTGCACCTTCTAAGGATCAATATGAAATAGTTGTAGCCCGTATATCTAGGGAAATGTGAAATCTATAAAGCGGAGATGCTGGCGTATTCTAATTTTTAAACTAGCGCCAGCATCTCCAGTTAAAATTAAGGTTTTGCAATAGCATACTAAAGGGGGGGCGCAGGACAAGGAGTGATTGTCGCAATGATTTTTTATTATTCGCCCAAATCGAAACAATAGATGCCGAAAGTTCCGAGCGGGCCTCCGCTACGAGAGGCCTCCCTCTCCCAGGCCGGGGCGAGATGGTCTCATGGTTGACGAGGAGCAGGACGACGAGCGGCCTGCCGATATTGCCCCGCCCGATCTCCGCCGCCGCCCGAATCATGCCTTCTTCGTAGCGGGCCGGCTGGCCCGGGAGGACTACCCGGCCGGCCTTTCGCACCGCCGCCAGGCGGTCGATCTCCTCGGCGGCGAGGACGATGGGTTTGGCCACCAGTACGTGTGCTCCGACGTCTAAAGCGGCCAGGGCCTGCTCGACGTGTTCACCACGGCTCGCTGGCTATAAAGACTATGGCCGAGGCCAAGGCGAGGAGATCTTCGAGCCGGTGGAAAAGGGGAGCCGCTATTTCGGCGACAAAGGCCGCGCCCTCCGTCCCCAGGCAGTCCCGGATGTATTCTTCCGGCCGTCCCAGGTCGCAGAGGCCGATCACTTCCACCCCTTTCGTCGCCGCCGCTGCCTGGGAATATACCCCCCGGGCATAGTAACCTTGAGAAATGCCCAAGAGTCCGAACTTTACCACTTTGGCCCTCTTTTCTCTTCCTGCCTTTTCTAATTCACGGTCAAAGGGCCTTCTCTCCGTGATCAAGGCGATCTAAAAGCATAAAACTCGTCTTTAGCCGGGCCAAGAAGTCCCTCTCTACCGTTGTTATCCCATCTAGCCGCAAAGCGCCCAAGATCGCACCCAAGACGGGTTCGGCGTCCGGCACCACGATCTCGGCGGAGGGGTATTCGGCATGGACTACCGCGCGCATCGTTTCTTCCACGATCGTATTAGGGTGTTTGGTTATTCCTCCCGTCAAGACCACCTTGACTTTTACCTCTTTAGGAAAGAGACGGCGCAGGGCGGCCAGGGCCGAGATGCCCAGTTCTTTCCCGTTCTCGCGGAGTATCTCCTGCGCCACCTCGTCGTCGGCCTCGGCGGCCTTAAAGACCACCGGGACCAGCGTGGCCAGGTTAAATCGGCAGGGCGAAGCGAACAACCTGTCCGCCAGATCCTCGAGATGGGCCAGGCCGAGGTGCTGACGGAACAGGGACGCGAGGATGGTAGGCCTGCCTCTACCGTCTTCGCTCCTTACTGCGGCGGCATAGGCCCGGATGGCGATCTCCGTCCCCCCGGCCCGGTCGCCGAAGACCCGTCCCCGGCCGCCGATCTGGACCCGGTTACCTTGAGGGTCGATACCGATGCAGTTAGTCCCGGTCCCACAGACGACCACCACCCCGGTCCCGTCCTCGGAGACGAGGGCCAAGGCGGCCAGGGCGTCGTTTTCGATCTTCCAACGGGGCGCGGGGTTAAGAGGGGCAAGAAACGACTCGATCACGGCAAAGTCTGCCGGCCGATCCGCGCCGGCCAAGGCGTAGAACGCCGCGCGGCATTCCGCCTCCGGTCCTACCCGGGTGAGGATGCCCTTAAGACAGGCGGCAATGCTTTCGCGGGCCGCCTCCACCCCGATCGTCTGGTAGTTGCTCGGTCCCGAGCGCGCAATGGCGATTACTTCCCCTTCGTAATTGGCGGCGACGGCGATGGTCTTCGACCCGCCCCCGTCGAAGCCGATGACGTAGGCTGACATGTCCGATCCTTCCTTTCCGACGGCTTTTAGTAAAAGCTATTGCTTCACCACGGCCACCCCACCGGCAGGTTCGGTATAGATGCCTTCCCGGACGGCCAGGGAGCTCATCCCGTCCAGGGCTTCTTCATCGTTCACGCTGACGCCGAAACCGCCGGTAGCATAAAGGGCGGCCAGGGCAGTACTGGCGGTGACATCGGTATTGATACCGCCCACCACCGTAGGGGCCATGGCCGGCAACGGCTCGACGGTGGAGGCATGGGCGTTGGATGCCCTGACCAGCGGGTCGTTCCCTTCCACTTGCGTCGCGACGATCTTGCCGCTTCGAGGCCGTCTAAAGCTCCCGGCAAGGATACCGGGTCTCCTTCCACGGCGCGGTTTTCCTCTAGGTAACCCAGGTAAAAGGTCGTGGTCGTATGGTTCGAAAGAGCTTTTCTCGAACCCATCACCGATCACCGATAGAGATGGCCAGGACGTCAAGGCCCAGCGCCAGGACGGCGCCTTCTCGGCCGTAGACCTCGGTCCGGACCGTGTTCCGTCCCGGGAAGACCTGGAGCCCGTAAGTGCCCGCGTCGTGAAAGTTGAAGGTGGCCATGCCGCCTTCTCCGAACTCGACATCTTCCAGGAGCGGTTCTCGGTTACGGGTCCGCCAGGCCAGGGCCCTGACCGTATGGACTTCTTCCTCTACGATTTCGGGTGGTAGATTCACGGACCATCAGCTCCGGTTTGATGACGATCGAACGTTCCTCGCCGATTTCCCGGCTGATCGCCTTCAACAAGAGCCGCACCGCCTCCCGTCCCACCTCCATGCTCCGCTGATTGACGCTGGTCAGGGTAGGGGAGAAGACCGTGTCCATCTTGTCGTCGTCGAACCCGGCCACGGCCACATCATCCGGTACGCGTAGGCCATGGCGTGTGAGGATGGCGATCACTTCAAAGGCCACGTTGTCGTCGCAGGCCAGGATGGCGGTGGGTAGGTTACCCCCTTCGAGCCAGGCCAGGACCGATTCCCGCGCGACCTCCCGGCTGAACCAGCCGTTTTTGACGAGGTCCGCACGGTACTCTACGCCGTATTCTTCCAAGGCCCTTTGATACCCTCGTAGCCTCTGGAGGGAGCTCTCTATCTCCGGACGGCCGACCAGGTGGCCGATGGCCCGGTGACCCATCTCCAAGAGATGTTTGGTCGCCAAATAGGCGCCGTGAAAGTTGTCGACCGTGACGGAGAGGACGCCGGGGCGGGAAGAATTCTTGTCGGCAAGGACGAAAGGTACCCGCTGGCGCTCGAGTTCGAGTATGTATTCTTCTTCATGCCGGGGGGTCACGAGAATTAGGCCGTCCACCCGTCCCCGGGTAAGAAACCGCACGTATTCGGCTTCGTTAGCATAGGCGGCGCCCCTGGTCTGGGATATAATGGTAAAATACCCGTGCTGCCAGGCCTCTTCCTCTACCCCGGCCAGGACCCCGGCCATGAAAGGGTCGTCCAGGGTGGGGAGGACGACGCCGATGGCGGTCGTTTTTCCCGACCGGAGGCTCCGGGCCGCCGAGTGGGGGATGTAGCCCAGCTCTTCGGCCGCCTTCAGGACCTTGCGCCGGCTTTCTTCCCGGACGTTGGGGTGGTTGTTCAACACCCGGGAAGCGGTCACCGTGCAGACCCCGGCCCTCTTCGCCACATCGACAATGGTCGGTCGCATCTTTTCTCCTTGCCCAATATTATAATAACGTTATTATTTATCCGTTATATACAAATTCGACATGACGGCCCATTCTCCTTCTAATCGCGGAGGATAATTTTCGCTTTCCTCTCTTTCCCGGGGAGGGCCGTGCGAAACTTGAAACGGCAATAACGATTAAATTTTAAACTGCGGCAGGAAGTCCCGGTTGGCCCCCAAGAGGTCGGCGAGCAGGGCCCGGGCCACGGAGATCGAGGGGACCAAGGGATGGGCGGCCAGGGCCTGGAGGGCGAGCCCGCGGTCGCCGGTCACCGCCGCCTCGACGGTCAGTTCCTCATAAGCCTTGACCTGCTGAAGGAGGCCCCTAAGCTGCGGCCGCAGGTGTCCCACGGCGATGGGCTGGGGGCCTTGGGCGGTGATGACGCAGTTGACTTCCACCACGGCCTCGGGAAGGAGGTCGGCCAAGGCGCCGCGGTTCGTGGTATCGACGCACTGGATGTCGCGCCGGTCGTGGTGGAGGGAGGAGATCAACCGCACGGCCGCCTCGGAATAGAGGGCTCCGCCTCGTTTGGCGAGCGCCTCCGGTTTATGGTCGAGGCCCGGATCTTGATAGAGGCGGAGGAGTTCGGCCTCGACCTCCCGTACCACTTCCCCCCGCGTAGGCCGGCCGGCAGCCTCTGCTTCTAGAAGTTCGGCCAAGATCTCTTTTGTCAGGTAATAATATCGATGATATCCGCAGGGAATGGCGCCCAACGAGAGCAGAAAATCCCGTGACCAGGTACGGTGGGGGATGTTCTTCATATTCAAGGCCGGGTCTTCGGCCGTTAACTCAATGGCCCGTTCGGTCACCTCCACCCCCCGGCAGAAGACGCGGTTGGCCCAGACCAGGTGGTTACACCCGACGAACTCGACGTAGATCTCCGCCGGGTCCACCCCGAAGGCCTTGGCCAGCCCGGCCTGCATGTTCAAGGGGACGTTGCAGAGGCCGACCACTTTTACCTTGGTATAACGGGTCACGGCCTCGGTCACCAGGCCGCTGGGATTGGCGAAATTAATAAGCCAGGCCTCCGGGGCCAACTCGGCCAGGTCGCGGCAGATCGCGAGCACGACCGGGATGGTCCGCAAAGCGTTGGCGAACCCGCCCGGACCGGTGGTCTCCTGGCCGATTACCCCATGAGAGAGGGGGATCCGTTCGTCTCTGATCCGTGCCGCCAATTGGCCGACGCGCATCTGGGTGATGACGAAATCGGCGCCATCCAAAGCCGCGCGGCGGTCGGTCGTCTGGATAACGGCGAAGGGACGGCCGCAACGCGCGCTCATTCGCTCGGCCAGTCCGGCGACGATGCGCAGTTTCTCTTCCGCCTCCGGCAGGTCCATGAGCCAGACCTCCCCGACGGGGAGCTCGTCCCGCCGGGCGAGGAATCCCTCGATGAGCTCGGGCGTATAGGTGCTTCCGCCGCCGATGACGGCGATCTTGAGTTGCTTATGGCCGTTGCTCGGCAATCTCTTTTCCCCCTTTGTCGGGTTTTTAACGTATTTGATTCGCCGGGCACGGAGGCTTTCCTGCCGAAATTTAAAATCGTTTTAATCGTTATGCCGGGTATTGTTAAGCCATTCCATAAACCCCTTGCCGGGTCTTGTGCATATATTGGAAGCCAGAGGGGCCCGTATGGAGATGGATCTTCGTTGAAACCGATGGCCGATACGTGGAGTTTCAGCACGGAGGGAGGAAGAATGACCCCTTTACCACACGGCGGACGATTGGTACCGCGACGGGTGGAAGGAGAGGAAGCCGCGGCCCTTAAACGACGGGCGGCCTCTTTCCCCTCCCTCATCTTGGACGCTGTGGCCCTTTCGGATCTGGAGATGTTCGCGGGGGGCGGTTTCAGTCCGCTTATCGGTTTTATGGGGACGGCGGATTACGAGAGGGTCCTGGCCGAGATGCGTCTGGCCAGAGGCCAGCTCTGGCCCCTGCCGATTACCCTGGCCGTCCGGGCCGAGGAGGCCAAAGGACTTCGGCCCGGCCAGGAAGTGGCCCTGCGGGATGCACGCGGCCGGTTGCGAGGGATCATGAAAATAGGGGAGGTTTTCCCCTGGTCGCCGGTGCGGGAGGCCAAGGCCGTCTTCGGCACCACGGATGAAAACCACCCCGGCATTAAACGCCTCTTCACCCTGGGGGACCGATTGGTGGGGGGCGAAGTCCGGGTTTTCCCCCGCAGCGGCACCGGACCCTGGACCCCTTACCTGCTCGATCCATCCCGGACGAGGGCGGAGTTTGCCCGGCGGGGTTGGCGGACGGTGGCCGGTTTTCAGAGCCCCCATTTTCTCCATCGTGGTAACGAATACCTCCAGAAAGTCGCCCTGGAGATGGTGGACGGGCTCTTACTGCATCCGGTGGTGGGGGCGACCCCCGCCGAGGATCTGCCGTCCGACCTTCGTCTACGCTGTTACGAAGTGCTCCTGGCCAATTATTTCCCTGCCGCCCGGGTTATCCTCGCGGCCATGCCCGGAGCCATACGCTACGCCGGTCCGCGGGAGGCGGTCTTACAGGCCATTGTCGCCAAGAACTACGGATGTAGCCATCTGATCATGAGCCGGGACCGCAATGGGGGGAGAGACTTCCCTTCTCCTTCGGCCGTCCAGGAGATCTTCAATTATTTCGGTCAAGAGGAACTGGGGATCAAACTCCTCTTTTTCGATCAGGCGTTTTATTGTCGGGTTTGTGGAGGGATGGCCACGCGGAAGACCTGCCCCCACGGCCCGACCGAGCGGGTAGAACTGAGCAGGAAGATGCTCTGGGCCATGCTGGCCCGGGGTGAGGCGCCACCGGCCGAGTTCATCCGGCCCGAGGTCGCCGCCGTCTTGCTGGCCGCCGCGGCGGGAAAAACCCGATTTGCGCTTAGCGATATGGGCCCACCGGGGCGGGAAGGTGAAAGGAGAGTCCTTAAGAAAGATGCCACTTTGGCGACGCCGTCGGGCGCGGGGTTACGGCCCGATTAGACTGGAGATCCCGCCGTATAAACGGCGACAATTCACCGTGCTTGTCTTCCTGGGTCTTTTTTTCGGCGTTTTGGTCTTTACCTTTTATTTCATCGATCTGCGGCTGCGTCCCGTTTTGCGGGATCTGGCGCTGGCCCGGGCGAAGGCGCTGGCGAATAACGTGGTCAACCGGGCCGTGGCGGAAGGCGTGGCCCGCGAGATCGATTACGAAGATCTCATCGCGGGCAGGACCGACCGGCAAGTCCGGCCGGTCCTTCTGCGGCCCAACACGGGTGCGTTAAACCGTCTGGCCGCCCGGATCACCCTGGACGTTCAGCGGGCCCTTGGCGTGCTCGCGGTGACGAAGGTCTCCGTACCGTTCGGTCAGGTCTTGGGGGCCCAGGTCCTGGGCACATGGGGTCCCCAGGTTCCGGTCCGCCTCCTGCCGGTGGGCATGGTGGAAGGGAAGATCGTGGATTACTTCGACGTGGCCGGGATCAACCCGACCCGGCACCGCAGCGTCGTCCGGATCGAGACCGAAGTAAAGGTGGTGGTCCCGCTCGGCGCGGCGACCACCCGCCTACGGACGGAGGTCCCCCTGGCCGAAGCCGTCATCGTGGGCGAGGTACCCGACTTTTATCTCGACGGCCTCTTACCTTCCTTGAGGTAAGCCCCCCCTTTTCTATTCCTGTGTTTTTTCTTCCCTGGCCAGGGCCTGTTCACCTTTTTCGATCAGTTTGCGCACCATATTCCCGCCGATCTTTCCCGCCTCGCGCACGGTGAGTTCCTCTCCGGGGTTCTGGAGGTCGTCGTCGAGATCGAGCTCGCGGGCGGTTTCCCATTTGAGCCGCTGCATCGGGTCCTTTTCGTCTTTTTTCCGCGGCATGGCCTCTCACCCCCCGGATCAGTCTGCCCCGGAGGGAGAATCTTTAACGCGGTCTTCGAGCGGGAGAGGTTTCATAAAAATACGATGGACCTTAACGCTGGTTATTCATCTGCCGTTCCCCAGGCCGCGAGATTTTGTATCGGAACGGAGTCTTTCAGGATGCGCGGCGGAGGAGGATGGTCTTCTTGCGCCGGGTCTTCCCGTTCTTTTTGGTGATCGTCGTGCTCTTGCTGGGCGCGGTCGGGGGTCGGGCCACGGAGGTTAGATTCAGCGTGGTAGTGAACCTGCCGGCTTTCCGACTGTATCTCTGCCGTGATGGCCATCCGTGGCGCGATTATCCGGTGGCCATCGGAAAGCCGGAGACACCCACGCCCATCGGCGTTTTCAAGATCGTAAACAAGGTCCGGGAACCGACCTGGTACCCGCCGGGGAAGAAACCCGTCCCGCCCGGACCGGAGAATCCCCTCGGTCGATGGTGGTTCGGGTTAAGCCTCCCCGGTTACGGCCTGCACGGCTGCCGTGATGAGACGGTGATGGGGACGGCCGTCTCGCATGGATGTTTGCGCTTGCGTAATGCGGACCTCGATGAGCTGGCCCGTTTCATCGGGGTCGGAACGGAGGTGGAGATCCTCTACCGGCTCTTCGCCTGGCGAGAAGATCCGGAGGATGGGCGGCGTTGGCTTTGGGTCGGTGAGGACGTCTATGGGCATTGCCCTTCGCTCTTCGAGGGAGCCGCGGCCTTTCTCGCGGCCGCCTTACCCGGGGACTGGGATCCGGAAGAGGCAAGACCTTTTTGGGGCGGAGAGCTCACCCCCGGTTGGCATGAAATCCCCCGCCCCGTAACCGTCTTTTTGCGGGATGAATACGTCGGGCGGGCTTCCCTCTGGGGAGAGGAAGTATGGTTGGGAAAAAACGCGGCCGCGAGCATCGTGGCCACGGCCGGCTTAACCGATTTCGCCGGCGGGGAGAAAGTAAGGCTGGAAGAACTGGTCCGTCGGTTCGGCCAGGACATCGACTGGCGTTATAACCCGAAAAACCGGGAACTTGCGGTCTTCCCCATTCGTCTTCGTTTCGACGGTCGTTTTTATTATGGAGTCACGAGGTTCGTCGAGGGGCAACCGACCATCAGCAAAGCTTTCCTCGCCGCCATCGGCTGCCCCACCGAAGGGGAAATAACGGCCGCGGAGGTTCCCCTTGCGGCCATAGCCCAGCCCTGGCGCGCCGCATGGGATCCCGCGGCCTGGGAGGTGGTCCTGCTCGGTCCACCCGCGACAGGAACCGCCGATGCCCCTTTGTCTTCGTCGGTGAGTTGATCAGGAGCTCGGCACCAGCAGGCGTCCTACGGCCAGGGCCACGAGTTCGGTCTGGAGAAGCTCTTTTACCCGGGCCAGATCGCGGGCGAGGATGGCCTCGGCCAGTTCGGTGGAGATGCCGATCCGGGAAGAAAGGGCCAGCACCAGTTCTTCACGGCTTAAAAGATCGAGGGTCACCCAATCGCGGGCGAGAAGACTCTGGGCTTCCCCGGGGGAAAGACCCATCTCCACCAGGCGCTCGAAGAGGATGAGCTCGAGATCCGCTCGGGCCGCTTCCCAGTCTCCGGTGAGGATGGCCCTCACGGTCTCCGGCCTGAGAAGGCCTTTGGTCAACGCCTGGAGCCGGGCGGCCAGATCGTCGGCGTTCGCTTTACCGGAAGCCTTGACGGCCTTGGTCAGACCATCGGTTCCGATGAAAGCCATTACCCGGTCGCCCGGGAGGAGTTTGGCCGGATCCACGGCGGCGTTATTGCGCAGCACCAGGACATCGGGGTCCAGGCGTAGACTGGTTAGTTCCGTCTTCCCGTCCTCTTCCACGGTCATCAGGCCCAGTTCCGGTTCTATTCCGATCAGGGTACCCTGGAGGGACTTGATCCGTAAGACCCGTTCGCACATCCAGGCCGCCTCGGCCCGGGTAACCGAAGCGCCGGGCTGAAAGGAGGGTGCGTAAGAAGGCGGTAAATAGCCCAGCCGCCGGGCCAGTTCGATGAGGCGGAAATCCGGGTCGGAGCTCGGTACGTCCGGGTAAGAAACGGGCCACCCTTCTCCGAAGAGCTGTTCCTTTTGTCCGAACCCGAGGAGGCGGGCGAGAGCAACCACGACCTCACGGCGGCTGACGGGACGTTCGGGCCTGAAGCGGCCATCGGCGGAGGGTTCCATGGCCCCGGTGGCCAGCAAGGCCGCGATGTCTTTGGCCGCCCAGTGTCCCACCGTATCGGGGCAGGTTTCTTCCACGGCCTCCGGGAGGTCGAAGGCCCTGACCGCCATGCGGGCGAACTCAGCCCGGCTCAAGAGACGGTCCGGCTTGAAGGTTCCATCCGGATACCCCACCACGACGTTGCGGCGAAGGAGGTTTTCCACCGCCGATGAAGCCCAGTGATTTTGGATATCTTTAAGACGGGCCGCCTCCACCGTTCCGGTGGTGAAAAGAAGGAAGATCCATGCGGCCAGCGCGACGAAGAAGAGACGTGAGGCGCGCGGACCAAAGCGGCGAATTCGGTAGCAAATCATGACGAAACCTCCTGCCTGTGTCCTCTGAATTTGCCTGGATGCGATTTCGGCGTTTTGCCCGAGAACCCTTTATGTAAATTATGAGCTCCCTACCACCTCCGGCCGTCTTTTCGTCGCTTCACCGTCCGAGGTAAACCGAGGAAATTGTCTCCCCTTCCTTTTCCATATCGGTCAACCTCCTTGACACCCCTTCTTCATCTGGGCTACGATGCAGGAGGAGAGCGGAGGCAGAGGGGACGGACCCACCCATGGATGAACGGGAACTGATCCGGCGGAGCCAGGCGGGGGAAAAGGAAGCCATCGAAGAACTTCTCGGGCGTTACGAGGGACTCGTCTACAACCTTGCCCTTCGCTATTTCGGGGAGGAGTCCGAGGCGGCCGACGCCGGTCAGGAAGCCATGTTGAGGATCTATCGTTCCCTACCCCGGTTTAAGGGCGAGTCTTCTTTCAAGACCTGGGTTTACCGGGTGACCACCAACGTCTGTCTCGATCTCCTCCGTCGGCGGGAGAGGCGGGACCTTCCCCTTCTGGAAACCACCGCAGGCGAACCGTTCCTCGCCGCCTCTTCTTTTCTCGATGATCCCGTGGCCTATACCGAACAGAAAGAATTGGGGGCCCTTCTGGAGCAGCTGGTGCGCACCCTTAGCCTGCCCCAGCGGATCGTCCTCGTCCTGCGCGATTTGGAGGGTCTTTCTTACGAAGAGATCGCCTTCGTCCTTGGGTGGGCCCCGGGTACGATTAAGTCCAGACTGGCGCGGGCCAGGGCGGCCCTGCGACGGAAGTTCCTGGCTCATCCCCGCGCCTCCGGCTGGGTGGATAGGAGGCTTCGGGCATGAATTGTCGAAAGATCCGCCGCCTTTTATCCCCTTACCTCGACGAAGAGATGGCCCCTGGCGTTCGTCTGGCCGTCGCTTCCCATCTTTCCCGTTGTCGAGGATGCCAGGAGCTTTTCAGTGAGATGCGCCGGATAAGACTCCTGCTTCTGGCCACGCCACGCCACCCGGTACCCGGGGATTTCGCCCGTGGGTGGCGAAGTCGCTTGATGGCGGAAAAAGCGCCCGCCGCATCCCGCCCGCGGCCTTTCCCCCTGTTAATCCCCGCCATGGGGACGCTTATCTTGGGCCTTCTGGTACTGACCATCGTCCGTCTATGGCCCGTGCCTTCTCCTTTGAAGCTCGGTCCCTTGCACCGGACCGCAGAACCCGGCGGGGTTGCTTCTTCCTCTCCTCAACGGGTGGAACCTTCGGTGGCGCCCGTTTTGCCTTCTCCTCCCACCGGGGGGGCTTTGGAAAAGAAACCGATCCGCAAGAAGGCCGTTTCTTCTCCCCGGGAGGCCGTGGAATCCTCGCCTTTTACCCCCATCGGGGAGAAGGCGTCTCCAGTTCTTGAAGACGACCGCCTGTCGGTGGCCGTGACCGGTGACGCCACCAAGGAGGAAAAGCCGGGGGAAGGCCTGTGGCGGCTATGGCTTGTTGCCCCCGGCGTGCAGCCGGAGGAGGTAAGGCGGATCCTCACCGAGGAAGGGTTCCTGGTCGAAGGTCGGGAAAGCCTCATCCTCCATCTACCCATGTTACTGAAGGAAGGGACAAGCCGGGAGGCGGTCTCCGATTTGGCCATGCGGCTGGAAGCGGCCGGCGGCCGGGTACGTCTGGAATTCGTTCCCCGTTAATTTTCTTTTCGGGAGGAACCGGGTGGAGAAAGGTTATTTTACCGTTTCCGAGTTGACCTCGCTCATCAAGGGCCTTCTGGAGGCCGTCCCGGTTTTGCAGGGGATCTGGGTGCGGGGCGAGATAAGCAATTTTTCCCAGCCCACCTCGGGCCATATGTATTTTTATCTTAAAGACGCCGGCGCCCGTCTGCGGTGCGTGATGTTCCGCGGGACGAATTTTCGTCTCCGCTTTCGGCCGGCCGACGGGCTCGAAGTCTTCGCCTTCGGCTCGGTGGGGGTCTACGAACGAAACGGCGAGTATCAGTTCTATGTGGAAGCCCTCGAACCGGCCGGCCTGGGTTCCCTTTATCTCTCTTTTTTGCAGCTCAAAGAGCGGCTGGAGAAGGAAGGTCTTTTCGACCCGGCGCGCAAACGGCCTTTACCCCGCTTTCCACGTCGGGTGGCCCTGGTCACTTCGCCGACCGGCGCCGCCGTCCGGGACATGATCAAGATCCTCCGTCAGCGTCATCCGGGGGTGGATATCCTCGTCATTCCCTGTCTCGTCCAGGGTCCGGAAGCCGCACCGAGCATCGCCGCGGCCCTGGAGAAGGCCTCCCGGCTGGCGGAGATCGATCTGGTCATCGTGGGACGGGGTGGGGGCTCGCCCGAGGAACTCTGGCCCTTTAACGAGGAGATCGTGGCCCGGGCCATCGTGGCCTGCCGTCATCCGGTGATCGCGGCCGTGGGCCATGAGATCGACATCACCATCGCCGATTTCGTCGCGGATCACCGTGCGCCCACCCCGACCGCCGCCGCAGAGATGGCCGTACCGGACATGCGACTTCTGCGGGCCGCCTTGGCCGATCTTAACCGCCGGCTTATTGTGGCCGCCCGCCGGCGACTGGCGGCGGAACGCGTCTTTTTAGAGAGGCTTTTAACCCGTTCGGTCTTCATCCGGCCGACGAGGATCTTGGCCGGTCCCCGCCAGCGGCTGGATGAGGCCCGGTACAAAATGGAGGCTTCCCTCCGGCGCCGGCTTGGTGACTTCCGTACGCGACTCGGCGGTTTGGCCGGTAAACTCGAGGCGGTCAGTCCCCTGGCCACGCTGGCCCGGGGTTATGCCGTTTGCCTCTCGGCCGCAGGCCGGATTGTAAGGGCCAGCGGAGAAGTTGATTTAGGCGAGGAAGTCCGTGTTTTGCTGGCCCGCGGCCGGTTGAGGTGCCTGGTGCGGGAGAAGGAGGAGTCGTAGATGCCCGAAGAATCCGGTAAAAAGTCTTTTGAGGAAGCCCTGGCCAGGCTGGAGGAGATCGTGACCCGGCTTGAGACGGGCGATCTCACCCTTGAGGAGAGCATGACCCTCTTCGAGGAAGGGGTGGGCCTGGCCCGCCTCTGCCAGGAGATCCTGGCCGCGGCCGAGGGCCGGTTGGAGATGCTCACCGCCGAAGGGGTGGTGCCCTTCCCGGCGACCGAGGAGAGGGGGCCGGACCGTGACTCCTCCGCGGCTCTTGCTTGAATACGCCGAACGCATCGAGACCGAGCTATCCCGCGTCTTCAAGGAGATGCCGGGGACACCGGCCACCCTGGCCGAGGCCATGGCCTATACCACCTGCGGCGGTGGCAAGCGTTTCCGCGGTGCCTTGGCCATGGGTGCCTGCGCGGCGGTGGGAGGAAAGGCCGAGGCGTCCCTTCCGGTGGCCTGTGCGTTGGAGATGGTCCATGCCTTCTCGCTCGTCCACGATGATCTGCCCTGCATGGACA
>JAAYXC010000241.1 GCA_012516115.1 Bacillota bacterium
CCTCTATACGACTACTACGAGGATTATACCTCAAGTCTCCCGTATAAGGGGGCAGCCCGCAGGGCGGGGGTGAGTTGATCGGGCACCCATCGGGTGAAGGCCAAAACGCGGCTATCCTTATACGTAGGATCTAGGTTTTCGAAATCCGGGTTTATTGCAGGGAACAACCGGGTTACCCGGCATGGATGGCTCCGGAAGAGAGGGGTCGACCCAGTGAGTGGATTAAAGCTATCCGTCATTATCCCCACGTACAATCGAGCCGAGATTCTTCAGAAGACGCTTGAGGCGCTGGCCCAGCAAACTCTTTCTAGGCAGTTGTTCGAGGTCATTGTAAGCGACGACGGTTCACAGGACCACACTAGGCAGGTCGCCGAGATGTTTTCCGATAGATTAACAATTCACTATCTTTATGCCCCGGACCAAGGTTACCGGGTGGCTGCCGCGCGGAATCGCGGGGCCAGTATAGCCATCGGCGACATCCTGGTCTTCATCGATTCGGACGTCCTTCTGGAACCCACTGCCTTAGAACGGCATCGGGACCGACACGCACGGGGTACCGATCTCGTGGTGATCGGGCGGCGGGAGGAGTTTCGGGATGTGGAGCCCCGCGGAGAGTGGATTGCCAATCGTCTGGGTGAAGCCGTGCGCGAGGGCCGCCTCCGGGAAGTATGCCGCGAGATCGGTCTTGCAGGCGACCTCCGTGACGGAAAGTACCGGGAAATGGGCGACCTCACCTCTAGTCCGTGCCCTTGGTCGGTCTTCTTCACCAACAACGTTTCCGTTGGACGGGTTTGCTTCAACAGGGTGGGCGGCTTCGACGAGGATTTTATAAGCTGGGGCATAGAAGACGTTGAGCTTGGCTACAGACTTTGGCGGAACGGATGTCGGTTTGAGTATGAGCCGGAGGCCTTAGGATATCATCATCCGCACCCTCGGGATGTTCTTGGCCAAGCGCATACCAACCGTGATAATCGTCTCCTTGCCTTCCAGAAGCATCCACACTACGATATGGAACTTTTTGCCACAGTGCGCGGGCGTTACTTTTTGAGAACGCTTCGTTATATTAACGCGCTTCGAGCGGCGCGATTTCTGCCGGACTATAGTTTGCTCCTGCCCGACCTGCGTGGCTTCGTTAGAGCTAAGACCTTGATGGTCGGCTTCCCCACCGAAACTGTATGCGCGCTGAAACCGGTTACCTCTATCGGGTTTTTCTCGGACGGATTCGATTACGACCTAATTGGCGTGCGTACGCCTTTCAAGACCGACTCTTTCGATGTTGCCATAGTCTCGGATATTTGGCGCGCGTTGCCGTTTTCTCTGATGTGTAAACTTTTCGATGAAATGCGGCGGGTAACCCGTTTCGTGATTTTGTCCTATCAATGGGAGCACGTAGCGGCCGAGCTCTATCTAGAAACAGAGGAGGCCTTGAATCTCTATGCACAGCTCAACGGCTTGACCTTGCACCAAGAGAAGCGGGGTGGTATTTGGTATCGTCTGGAATATCCCCAGGGCGAGAAAGACGGGACTTACGAAAGCAGGTTAAGCCGAAGAATATCGGGTGGGGAAGCCCTTTCTCGATTGGTATGATCGGGTCAAGGGACTAACCCATTTATAAAATGGGAGAGAGTGGTTCCTGAAAATCCACCCTTTCAGAACGATCTCCTCATAGCCGGTGCCGCGGCCCTTCACGCGTCGCTGGCGGCACGGCATCACCGACATGGTCTTCGAGGTGAACCTGAAATACGGGACCAACCTCAGCACCCTGGTGGTAGAACGGAAGGCCTGGTAGAACGGGCCCTATTCGGTCCTGCCGATCCACGCCGAGATCGCCAGAGAAGGGATACCGTTATGAAAGCCGATGAGGCCAAGACAAGCATTGTCAGGTATTGGTGGAGCAAAGCCGAAGAGAGCTTAGCCTCTGCCGAAAGGGAATTGCAAGCTGGAATGCTAACCCTTACCACCATCCACCGCGCCCGCGCGGCCAAAAACCGTCTCGACGGCCGGTCGGTCAAGACCGACGAAGAAGCGGCGGCCTTCGTGGCGGCGCGCGGGTTCTGCCTTCTCATGCCCTTACGCGGCGTGCCCCTGCCGAGCCTCTCTCAGGCCGAGGGCGGCGCGGTCTGGGCCGATGACTTCCGCTGCACCGACCGGGCCTGGGCCTGGAAGGAGACCCTGCCCGGCCGGAAACTCTGCGCCTACGTCAAGCTCATCCGCCACCGGGGGACCTTCATCGGCTGGCGGTTGTACCCGGCCTTCCTTGCCCTCTACGGCGCCGGGGACCTCGACGACGAGTACGAGGCCGGGAGGATAAGCCGGGCCGAGCGGGAACTCGCCGCGCTCGTCGCCGAACGCGGGCCCATCGATACCCGGGAGCTGTGGCGGCTGGCGCGGCCGCTCTTCGGCGGGGCGCGCCACCGCTTTTTGGCCGCCCTGGAGCGGTTGCAGACCATTTTCGTCGTCACCGTCGCCGGCGGTAGCCTCGAGGGCTGGTCGCGGCATACCTGGGACCTGGTGGAACGCTGGGTGCCGCCGGAGGTCCTGGCGAAACTCCCCACCCGGCGGGAGGCGCGGCGGGTACTCCTTTGGCAGACGCTTTCGAACTGCGTGGCCGCGGAGGAGAGGCTCCTTTGTTCCCTCCTCGGTTGGCCGGCGGGAGAGGTGGTGGAGGCCCTGGATGAGCTTGCGGCCGCGGGTATGGCGCGGCGGGTAAGGGTGGAGGGCCAACGGGGTCCATGGTGGGCGTGTGACAACTAGAAAACGGCGCAGCTCGTCGCTCGGAGAACGAGCGGAACCGTTTCTCCCTGTATTTTCGTCCTTTGTTAGGTCGGTGGAATGCCGGGGTGAAGGCTGACACGTTTGCCCGTTTAGTTTTCGCAAACGTTGTGCTCAACCAGGGCCTTTTTCTTCGGCATTTGCCTCGTCAACCTTGGCCGTACCGTACGCTGATGGCGATTCCTTTGCCATCATTAGGCCCACCTGTTCCGGGGCCACGATCCGGTTGCAGAGTAACGCCAACAACGGGTCGCGCATCACGATCTCGTGGGTCTTTCGCCGCTTTTCCGACCAGGTCAGGCCTCGATCTTCCTCATCGATCTCGGCACGCCGTTTTCGCATCCAATGCACGGCATCAAAAGCCTTTGCCATTAGGCAACACCTCCTTCGGGGAGCGGATATCTATCGGTCGATACCCCCGTTCCAGATTGACCGCGCTGAATAGTCGGATCTTGCCAATATTGACCATATGTTTAAAATTCCAGCCGACCAATACATCTGCTTCGGCAATAGTTGCCAAGGCCACGTGCAGGGCATCCGATCGACTGCCCGGCCCTACGATGCCGTGTTGAAGATATGCCTCGGCCAATTCGTCTGCTTCATCGGAGTCCGACAGGACAATCCGGTTTGATTCCGGGACTTCAGATAGTCGCTTGCGCACTGGCTCAGGTGCACCTACCAGTTCGCGGAGCGTATGCTCGGAGACGAGGTATTCAAGCGCATACAGCAACAAAGGGACAAGAGCCAGGCCCTGCGCGCGGTGGCGGCCATGGCCCAGGGAAGGATCGTTGAGCTCGACTTACCCCTGGCCTTGAACGCGGCGAAACTCTCCTCTGAGCTCAAGCTGCCGATGGCCGATAGCATAATGCTGGCCACGGCCCGGGCATATGGAGCGTTGCTTTGGACCCAGGACGCGGACAAGTATATCAGAATTACCATTTGTTGCCGAACCCGCCTTCCCGGTCCAACTTAAACTGCGACTACTGTAAAAAAATCATATTCAAAAGGTTGGGGGCGGGTTCGGACCTTTTTCCCGCGTTTTAGAAACTTAGAAACCGAGCGGCTCCGGGGTCAGGATCACCGTGTAATCCGCGGCCAACGGCTTGTATTCGATGATCGAGACGATCCGGCATACGGTGCTCCCGGCGCCGCAATCGCAGCACCGCCCCGCCGCCGCGCACGGGGTTTGCAAACCGAGGCGCCGGGAGTTTTGCGGCGAGGCCAGATCCTTGATCCGCCGGAGGGCGTCGTCGAGATCCCGGACGATCTTGTTGGCGCCGGCGATGACTATAATGTGGCGCGGACCGAAACTCATGGCGGCGACCCGGTTGCCCGTTCCGTCGATGTTGACCAGCCGCCCGTCCACGGTCAGCGCGTTGGTGCCGGTGAGGAAGAAGTCCGCCGTGAGCTGTCGCCGCCTGATCGCGAAGACCTCCTCCTGCGAGAGGCCGGGCCGCCAGTGGTCATAGACGGTGCAGCCCTTTCGGGCCAGCATCGCCGGGATGTCGAGTTCGCGCACGGTCACCGAGCCCCCCATCCCCACGGACGAACCGTCGGGGACGATCGACTCGACGTGGGCCAGGATCTCTTCCCGCGTCTTCTTGATCACCGCGGCGAACCCGCGTTTGGGAAGCCCTTCGGCGGTCCGGGAGAGCAGTGTCTCCACGTGCCAGGCGCTAATCTCTTCGTGCAATCTGAATCGCTCCTTCCCCGGTCTCACGATATTTTACTTAGATGGTTCAACCCGTTTACCGGGTTCTCCTGCTCCGAAGTGGTAAGGAGGAGATGGCCCAAGCTTCCTGGACGGAGGACCTTTTCGCCTGGGCCTTTTTCCCCCCGACGGATCGCCCGGGGAGGTATGATTACGGTGAGAACCTTCCGCCGGAAGGGATCGGGCGGATGATCCTGGAATGAAAGTAAAAAATAAAAGGGGAAGGAGATAGAGATTAAACCATGCGCCCCGCCCTTTTGATCGTCGACGTCCAGAATGCCTTCTTCAAGGACCCGGCCTCCGCCCGATCCCTGGAGCGGGCCGTCGAGGGCATTAATGCCGCCATCGACCTTTTCCGCCGGCGGGACCTGCCGGTGATCGTCATCCAGCACATGGATGAAGAGGGAGGATTGATCCCGGGGAGCGACGATTTTGCGGTACCGGGCTCCCTCAACCTCTCTCCGGCCGATCTCAGGATCACCAAGACCTCCCTCAACTCCTTCCACCGGACGGAGCTCGCCGGGAAGCTCCGCGCCCTTGGGGTCGACACGGCGATCGTCACAGGTTACTGCGCGGAGGATTGCGTCCTCGCCACCTATCGGGGGGCGGAGGAAGAAGGCTTCAAGGCCATGTTTCTCCGCGGGGCCCTGGCCAGCGGCGACCCGCAACGCCTCCGTTTCGTGGAGGAGATCGGCGATCTGATCAGTCTCGGGGCGTTACGCGCCGTGCTGGGCTGACGGGATTAGAAGCGCCCCGGTCAACCCCGACTCGCCCGCGTGGACCGGTCAGCGGGCCTGGAACCGCACCCTTACTTGCGCCCGTACGGTGATCTGCCCCGGTTCGACGGGCGTGGCATCTCCCGCGAGTTTGGCCGCCCGCAGGAAGGTTTCCGGTTGCGGCATGGTCATCGCTTCCTCGCTGATGGAGACGGCCCCGACCAGCCGCCGGCCCGCGGCTTTCGCCAGGGACGAGGCGCGCGCCTGGGCGTCCTTAAACGCCCTGGCCAGGGCGGCGGTCCGCTGGGCGGCGGGGTCGCTTAAGAAGAAACCGATCCCCCCGGCCGTGTTGGCGCCGGCGGCCACGGCGGCATCGAGAACCTCTCCGACCGTCTTGAGGTCGACCAGGATCACCTCCAGCTGATTCACGGCCCGGTACCCGCGGAGTCTCTCCCGCCCGTCTTTGGGGTTGTACTCGCGGATAGGCCCAAGGGAGATGATTTGGGTCCGGATGTCCTTTTCCTCGACGCCCAGGCTTTTTAAGGCCGCGAGGACGGCGGCGAGGCGTTTGGCCGCCGCGGCCTGCGCTTCTTTGGCGGTGGCCCCGTCGGCCGCGACACCCAGGGTGAGACGGGCCCGATCGGGGACGACTTTGACCGAAGCCTCCCCGGAAACGCTCAGATAACGCGGAGCGGGCCGCGCCAGAACCAGGACGAGTGGGACGGCGAGAAGCAGGACGGCTACGATGAGGATCGGGAGCAAGATCTTTCTCGGCATTGCGATTTCCTCCCTCGGTTTTTGTAGATTTGACGAGTGATGGTCCACCAGATGTTCCCGGGTATTTGGCGGAAAAACTGCCTTTTTTACCTTCCGTGGTTGGCTGCTCTTCGAGCGGACGGAAAAACATAAAAAGGTCTTGACCCTCCCCTTACGGAAGGGTTTAGAGTTGGATCGACCGATCCGGTTGCTTCCCATATGGGCCGTTTACTCCAGGAAGCGCTTTTTGGAAGGAGTAATCCCCGCCTTGACCAGAATTGGAGATTTTTCCAAACTCAGCTTCGTCTCCATCAAGACCCTGCGTTACTACGACGAGGTCGGGCTTTTCAAGCCGATACGGGTGGACGAGTCCACCGGCTACCGGTACCACTCGGCCGGGCAGTTACCCAGGCTCTACCGCATCCTGGCCTTGAGGGAGCTGGGCCTCAACTTGGATTAGATCGCGGCGATGCTCGAGGAGGAGCCGTCCATCGAACAGCTCCGCGGGATGCTCCGGTTGAAGAAGCTGGAGGTCGGTACGGCTGGCGGTGAGGCATATAACATCGTCATGGCCTGGCTTGAACCCAATGGCTACCGTATCGCCGGGCCGGTCCGCGAGGTCTACCTGCGCGGCCCCGGGGATACGCGGAACCCGGAGGAGTACGTCACGGAGATCCCGGTCCCGGTGGAGAAGGCGTGACCGGGATTATACGACCGCCCCTTCGAAGGGAAGTATTAGAAGCGGGTGTAAAACGTTCGGCAACGTGGATTAGACAGACTAGACGGATTGGCGCAGATCGCCAAAGTGCCAAACCAGACGCGATGCACAGGAGGGCCGGTTCCGCGCCGACGCCAACCATTCCGCCTGCAGTTACCATCGCTTTTAGCGCGTATAGAGGAAAAACGCCTTCTCCGGAGAAAGGTTTAATGGATCTCCGGAAGGGGGATCCCGCCATGTCCATTCTTGGATAAAAGCGAGGGAGGCCGCAACCACTGTACGACATCGCTGTCATCGGCGCCGGAGCGGCCGGGGCCACCCTGGCACGTCTGCTCGCGAACCGCTACCGCATCCTGCTCGTGGACAAGACCCCTCCCTCCGGGAGCCACGCCGGGCGGGGCAAATGCTGCGGGGGTCTCCTGGCACCGGACGCCCAGAAGATCCTGGCCCGACTGGGTCTCGGCTTGCCCAAGGGGATCCTGGCCGGCCCGCAGCTATTCGTGGTGCGCGCCGTGGACCTCCAGAGCCGGGCGGAACGTTTCTACCAGCGCCATTACCTCAACCTGGACCGCCGGGCCTTCGACGACTGGCTGCGTTCCCTCGTCCCGCCCGGGGTGGTCCTCCGCCTGGGATGTACGTTCCGGAGGGCCTCACGGGTGGAAGGCGGCTGGTCTCTCATCTTCTCCGAGGGGGGAACCGAGTTCCGCGAACGGGCCCGCCTTCTGGTGGGGGCCGACGGCGCCTTTTCTTCCGTCCGCCGCTTCCTTTTTCCGGACGCGCCCTCGCCCCGGCTTTATCTGGCCATCCAGGCATGGTCCGCCGTGCCTTCGGCTCCTCCTTATTTTTCGGCCTTTTTCGATCCGGAGATAACGGATTTCTATGCCTGGACCATTCCCAAAGACGATCGCCTGCTCGTCGGGGCCGCCCTCCGGCCCGGTCGCGATGCTCCGGCGCGTTTCGCCGTCTTCGAACGGAAGCTGCGGGATTGGGGGATCCCCGCTTCGCCCGTGGTCAAGAGGGAAGGGGCCTATCTCTACCGCCCCCTTCATCCCGGACAGATCTGCCTGGGAGGGGAGGATGTCGCCCTCTGGTGGGCGAGGCGGCGGGATGGATCAGCCCCAG
>JAAYXC010000032.1 GCA_012516115.1 Bacillota bacterium
ACTTCCTACGGCCCATTGGATGACCACCGCCTGCGCCCCGGGTGGTATCTCCATCTGCCCGACCGGACGGCCTACTGAATCCTTTGACGGATGACCATAAAACAATAATCGGTCCGGTATCTGAACCACCAACAGATTCCCCCGGGAAGAAGAAAACGCATCGACGGCTTCGGGTATTTCGCGCTTGATGACCGTCCATGATGGCTTGAGCATATCATATTCGACCAAAGCCTCTGGGGCTTTAAAAGGAATATCAAAGATGGCATACGTACCTCGGTAAAGCTCAGCAGAATAACCGAGCAAGCCTTGCAGAATCCATCGGCCGTTTCTCCGACATATAGCCCAGTCGGTGGGGTTGGCCGATTCAGCCAGGGCTTCCCTTTCATCGGGGTTTTGGGATAGGTACCGCGTTGCTCCCTCGTGCAACGCGGATAACGCCTCTTGGCCTAATACCCGGTCGATCGGCAGCGGAGTATGGAGAGCATCCAGAGAGTATACACTCAATCTACCACCGCATATTGGATGCGCCGCCCCATAACAAAAACTCGAGCCCCATCTTGGTGGCAACGAACCGGAAGCAAACAGAATATCACAGGTGCTTTCGCTGAATATCATCCAATACCAATCTTCGCATCGGCTAACCTCCTTATCAAAATCTTCTATTTGTTTCCAGAAGCAAAACATACTCGTCCCGGTATAACGGCATATGGCCATGGGCGTAGTCGCTGTAGCAGGTAGAAACACACGGAGTATTCTCACGTAATTAAAAGGAGAAAATTGAAGGCCCTATAAAAAACCAAGCCTCCGCCCCCGCGGGTCAAGACATCTGCCGCCCGAAGACGGCATCCCGACCGGCGGGCCAAAGAGGATACGGCGGAGGCCTGTGGGACAAGCAATGGAGCGGCTTGTACTAATGAGTTCATCCCCCGGCCAACAAAGCTTTTATCCTGCGGAACCCTTCTTCGATCCGTTCACAGCTCGTGGCATAGGAAAGGCGGATATAATTGGGCATCCCGAAGCCCGCGCCGGGGACCACCGCCACCTTGGCCTTCTCGAGGAAGATCTCGGCCAAATGTTCGTCATCACGGACCGTCTCCCCGGCCACCGTCCGGCCGATCAGCCTGCCCACATCGACGAAGACGTAGAAGGCTCCCTGGGGGGTGAGGCAGTCGAGGCCGGGGGTCTCCCGGACGAGCCTCACCATGAGATCCCGCCGCCGGGCGAACTCGGCGCGCATCTTCTCCACCGCCTCTTGCGGGCCCAGGAGGGCTTTGATCGCCGCCTTCTGGCAGAAGGTCGTGGCATTGCTGCTGTGGCTCTGGAGATCGGCCATCGCCGCGATGACCTTCTCGTCCCCGGCGGCATACCCGATCCGCCACCCGGTCATGGCATAGGTCTTCGAGACGCCGTTGATGAGGATCGTACGGGCCGCCACCTCCGGTCCCAAGGTGGGAATGCTCGTGGGCGCAAGACCGTCGTAGATCAGGTGATCGTAGATTTCGTCCGAGACGATGACGAGGTCGTGGCGGACGGCGATCTCGGCGATGGCCAAAAGTTCCGCGCGGGAGTAGACGGCGCCGGTAGGGTTATTCGGGCTGTTGATCACCACCGCCCGCGTGCGGGGGGTAATCGCCGCGGCAAAGTCCTCCGGTTGCATCCGGAAACCGTTCGCCGCCGTGGTCATGACCGGGACCACCACCCCACCGGCCAGTTTGATCTGTTCGCTGTAGCTCACCCAATAAGGGACGGGGAGGATGACCTCGTCCCCGGGTTCCAGGATCACCTGGAAGACGTTGTACAGGGCATGCTTGGCCCCGCAGGTGATGACGATATTCTTCGGACGATAAGAAAGGCCATACTCTTTATAAAGGTATTGGCAGACGGCCTCCCGGAGGTCCGCCAGCCCGGCGGCGGGCGCGTATTTCGTCATCCCGGCCCGCAAGGCGGCCACGGCCTCGTCTTTGATGAACTCGGGGGTATCGAAGTCCGGTTCACCCACCCCGAAGAAGACCACGTCCTGGCCTTCGCGTTGCATCTGTTTGGCCCGGGCGTCCATGGCCAGAGTACTGGACGGCGTAATCCGGCGCACGCGTTCCGACAGGCGAATCGCCAAACCGACCCCTCCTTCCCGGTCCATTGGGGATAAGGCCGGGATATAAATTATGAAATGCCGGTGGTAGATTCGCCTGGCCGGCGGCCGGTTCCTCCCGGATCGGTGAAGATGCACAGTATACTTGAAGTGCCTATTTCATCCCCCCGTAGACGGCGAAGTTATAATACTTTCACACCACGTCCACTTCCCGGAAACCCAAAGCCTCCACCAGCGCCTCGATCGTCTCCGAATTATAGGGGATCAACTTCCGGATGAGTCCGTCGAACGTTTGATGTTTTCCATTCCGCAACTCCATGCCGGCTTAAAAATCGATCGTGGCGGGAGGCGCCGGCAATATCTTCAGTGGTTTTCCTTCCTGCCATGATTTACCAAAGATTATACCAAACTTAAAACCGCAAAGCAGTGGATGGCAGAAAAAGCTCCATCGAATCACCCCGAGGCCGGTGGAGAAGGATCCCTTATCATCTGCCCTACCGTCACCAGACGGAATCCGCGGGCTTTGAGATCCTTGATGATCCCCGGCAGGGCGGCGATAGTGGGCGCCGTGGGATGCATGAGCACGATGGCGCCGTTTTTTACCCTTTCTTTTACCCGCCCGGCGATTATCTCCGGCGCGGGTCGCTTCCAATCCACCGTATCCACCGTCCAGAGCACCGTCCGATACCCCAGCTCCGCCGCCACCGCCACCGTCTCCCGGGCGAAGTCCGCGTAAGGCGGGGCGAAAAGCCGCGCGGCCGGCCGGCCGATTACGTTCTGCAGCAAGGCAGCGTTATCCTCAATTAACCGCGCCAGCGCGTCCCGTGAAAGACGGGTGGGATATTCGTGACGAAGACCGTGGTTGGCGATTTCATGACCGGCCTCGGCCACGGTCCGCGTGAGATCGGGGAATTTCTTGACCCAATCGCCGACGAAGAAGAAAGTCGCGTAGACTTTTTCCTTTTTTAAGATCTCTAAGATGGTCGGGAGGCACTCCTCCCCCCAGGCCACATTAAAAGTCAAGGCCACCTCCGGCCGCTCTTGCGGTCCGCGCACCAGGGGAGTAAAAAGATCCGTCGTCACCTTGGGGGCCACTGAACGGAAGAGAAGATGGACTCGAGCACCCGGAGCGGCCCGGATTACCGAGGCCACCGTCCCGGCCACATCCACCACTCGACCCGGCTGTTCCGGTACGATCTCGCCCGTCTCCGGAAAGATCATGGCGTCCTGGGGCAGCCGGCTGTAAAGGAC
>JAAYXC010000242.1 GCA_012516115.1 Bacillota bacterium
CCGATCTTCTGACCCACCCGGACGGTATCCCCCACCTTGACCAGGGGTTCGTTGGGTGCGCCGAGGTGCTGGGTGAGGGGGATGACCACCGTATTGGGTAAAGGGGCCGTAAGGATCGGCCGGTTAGAGGAAAGCTCTTTGTGTGGAGGGGGATGGACCCCGCCGCGAAAAGTTTTCCGTGCCACCGTTTCACCCCTTACGCGGACCGGCGTGAAAAGAGCCGAGTCTCCGCCGTCCTTCAGACACCTCGTCCATCATAGCGCCCCGGGAAAGAGGTAAGCAAGCAAGAAAAAAACCCCATGGGGTTTTTGCGGGGAGAATTTCGCCTTCTTGCGGCAAAAAACCGAAAAAAAGCAGGCACGGCCCTTCAGACGCTTTTGTCCGTCGGCACGCGCGCTCATAGATATCTGGTATGCTTTATATAAAATCCTTTTTGACCGATTAAGAGAGACTTTTAACCAAAAAGACCGGGGAAGACGGTGGTAAGAATAAGGAGCACGGTAAGGCCGGTGGTAACGATAATGGTCACCCAGGCCACGATGTTATACCACGGCGGATTGACGTAGTCCCCCATGAGACGCCGGTCGTTGATCATCAATTGAATAAAGACCAAGATGAACGGAAGGAGTATCCCGTTGGCCACCTGCGAGAGATACATCATCAAGATAAGTGGCGCTCTGGGGAAAAGGACTAGACCCGCGCCGCAGACGATCAGGGTCGTATAGATGCCGAAGAACCAAGGGGCTTCTTTAAAGCTCTTGTCCACCCCCGACTCCCAGCCCATCCCTTCGCAAACCGAATAGGCCGTGGAGAGTGGAAGAATGGAAGCGGCGAAGAGGGCGGCGTTAAAAAGGCCGAAACCAAAAAGCGCGGCGGCGTATCTTCCGGCCAAAGGCCCGAGGGCCAAGGCGGCGTCCTTGGCGTCGTTGATGCGGATCCCGTGGCGGAAGAGGGTGGCAGCGCAGGCGGCGACGATAAACCAGCTTACAAGATCGGTGAGAAAACACCCTAAAACCACGTCCAACCGGGAATATTTATACTCTTTTACCGTGACCCCCTTCTCCACGATCGAAGACTGGAGATAGAACTGCATCCAAGGGGCGATGGTGGTCCCGATCAACCCGATAACCATGGTGATGTAATCGGGCTTAAAACTGAAACTCGGGACGAAGGTGGCCCGCAAGAAGCTTGCCCAATGGGGTTTGGCCATGATCCCGGAGATCAGATAAGAGACATAGAAAACACACGCGGTAAGAAACGCCTTCTCCACCGTCTTGTAGGTCCCTTTGACCACCAGCCACCAGACGAAGACCGCCCCCAAGGGCACCGTAATGTACTTGGAGATCCCGAAGACTTCGCCGGCCGCGGCCACCCCGGCGAAATTCCCCACCGTATTGGCCAAGTTGGCCACCAAGAGCCCTAAAAGCAACCAGAAAGTGGCCTTGACCCCGAACCTCTCCCGAATGAGGTCCGAGAGGCCCTTACCGGTGACCGCGCCCATACGGGCCACCATCTCTTGGACGACGATGAGGGCCACGGTAATGGGGATGAGCGTCCAAAGGAGGGAGGTACCGTAGTGCGCCCCGGCCAGGGAATAAGTGGTGATCCCGCCGGCGTCGTTGTCCACGTTACCGGTAATGATCCCCGGCCCGATGACGGCCAGCCAAAAAAAGAGCCCTTTTATCCTCGCTCGTAACCCTTCCGCCATCGCCCATCGACATCTCTCTTTCCTTTGTTTCGTTACCGCAAGGTTTTTATCCGCCGCTAAAACGCCGGGTGATCTTCCGCCGGATCTTCTCGAGGAAGACGGCGTCGACGAGGTCGTTGATGATGACCACCCCGACCAGGATCCCCGCCTCATCCACCACCGGTACCGCCAGGAGGTCGTATTTGGTGATCACCTCCGCCACCTTGGCCTGGTCGTCGGTGTCACGTACCTTGATGACCTCGGGATTCATGATCTCCCCGAGCCGGGTGGACGGGGAGGAGATGACCAGGTCGCGCAGGGAGACCACTCCGCAGAGGACGCCGCGTTCATCGATCACGTAAAGATAGTAGGCCACGTCCGGATCGGGTCGGGCCGCGCGGAGCTTGGCGATGGCCTCATCCACCGTCATCTCACGACCGAAGGCTAAAAACTCCCGGGTCATGAGCCGGCCGGCCGTCCCTTCCTCGTACTCGAGGAGTTCGCGGACCTCGTTGGCCTGTTCGGCCTCCATGAGGTTCAAGAGCTCCTCGGCCTTCTCGTCCGGGAGTTCACTTAAGATCTCCGCGGCCTCATCGGCGGGCATGGTCTCGAGGAGGTCCGAAGCCCGCTCACCGTTTAAATGCTCGAGGATGGCACTCTGGACTTCGGGCTCGATCTCTTGGAAGGCCTCGGCCGCCACTTCCGTCTCCAGGGCCTGGAGGACCACCGTCCGGTCGCGGTTGTTGAGCTCCTCGATGATATCGGCCAGGTCGGCCGGATGGAGCTTGGCCAGCCGCTGATAGGGTACGTTGAGTTTGACCCGGCTGGCCTCGTTCTCGATCCGTTCCACGTCCTGCCATCGGATCAGGGTGTCGGGGAGATCCCGAACGCGTCTTTCCCACCAATGGACGAAACGACGCAGCCCGAGCCGGCGAAGCAGACCCCGCAGGCCGATATCCACCGCGATCAGGCGTAACGCCCCCTGGATGGCGGCGAGCTTCAGGTCGTTAATGCGTACGACTTTGCGGCCGTTCAGGTCGACGATCTGTTTATCCAATAGATCGCGGGCGAGATAAAGGTAAAACCCTTCCGGCGGGAGAAGCGTCAATTCCTCGCGCACGTGTCGCAAGGAGATGTACTGCCGGATCCAGACGTGCACCTCGGTCCAGTCCACGAGCACGGTCCTCCCTCCGGCCTCCCGCAGGAGAAAACCCACCACCCGGGGGAGTTCCTCCTCGTTGACCAAGACGTCGGCGAGCTTGCCGATCTTTTTGCCCCTCGGGTCCACCACGGTCTTGCCCAAGAGCCGACTGACGAAGACTTCTTCCGCGATCGCCATTTCCCTCACCTCCGTGTAATCGAGAGACCGGGGGATCGAGGGGCAGAAAAAAACCTCCCGGCCGCGATGCCCGGGAGGCCCAGAAGCGCAAAAGGCTGAAAAACGCCGTATACTAATATTTATTCGGCGTTCCGCCACCACCCGACCTGCGCGACCCCGATCCACCGGGTCCGTTGAGAATGTTTCTCCCAAGGACTAGGGCCAGCGTCCATCTACAAACCACCTCTGCGCGAGCCGGAAAATGAAGGCGCCGATACGGGCGCGATCTCACCATAACCTGCCTCTGCCCGCCTGTCAATCCCGGATTTCACGCCTAAAAAAGGCCAAGACCCCCGCGACCATAAAACCCGAGATACCCCAAAAAAGGAAAGTTAGGGAAAGTCCGGCCCGGCTGGCGAAAAACCCGAAAGAAAGCGGCCCCAAGATATCGCCGGCATCCTTACAAGAACCGGCCAAACCGAGATCGCTACCAAGCCGTCCCTCTTCGGCCCCTTCCCCCACCCGGGCCAGGCTATTCGTCCAGGCCACGCCGAGCC
>JAAYXC010000243.1 GCA_012516115.1 Bacillota bacterium
GAATTAAATTATACTATCATAATTTCTGGGTGTTACACATGAATACTGTTAAAGTAGCCCTTTTCCTCCCTTCTCTTCGAGGCGGCGGTGCAGAACGGGTGATGGTAAACCTAGCCCAAGGCTTTGCCGCACAGGGTCTGAAAGTAGACCTAGTCTTGGCCAAGGCTGAGGGTCCTTACCTCTCCCAGGTATCCCCGGAGGTGCGGGTCGTGGACTTGAAGGTTTCCCGCGTGCTGGCGTGCCTTCCCGGTCTAGTTCGGTATTTACGCCAGGTGCGGCCTCAAGCCCTACTTTCGGCCATGGATCATGCCAATATCGTGGCTTTATGGGCTAGGAAGCTTGCACGGGTATCCACCCGTATCGTGGTGAGCGTACACAGCACTCCAAGTATGGCCACTCTCCATGCCAAAACCTTGCGGGGTCGTCTTATGCCGTTGTGGGTTCGTCCTTTTTATCCATGGGCCGATGCCATAGTAGCAGTATCTCATGGTGTAGCTGAAGATCTTATCCGTTTTATCGGATTTCCCCGGGAGAAGGTGCAGGTCATCTACAATCCAGTGGTCACACCAGAACTCTTCGCCAAAGCACACGAACATCTTGATCATCCCTGGTTTGTTCCTGGAGAGCCTCCGGTGGTGTTGAGCGTAGGTCGATTAACACCTGCAAAGGACTATCCAACTCTCATCAAGGCTTTTGCTTTGGTTTGCAAAGAACGTCCGGCAAGGCTTATGATCTTAGGTGAAGGTGAAGAGCGCCCCACTTTAGAAGCCTTGATTAAGGAACTGGACTTGACCCAGTATATAGCCTTGCCCGGGTTCGTGGAGAATCCTTATAAATACATGAAACGTGCAGCTTGTTTTGTTCTCTCCTCTCAATGGGAAGGACTCCCTACGGTACTTATAGAAGCAATTGCTTTGGGTGTTCCAGTGGTTGCCACCGATTGTCCAAGTGGTCCAAGGGAAATATTGGAAGGTGGACGGTTAGGAACACTTGTCCCCCCAGGCGATGTAATTGAACTTGCTTGCGCAATTCAAGAAGTCCTTTCTTCTAATCGTTCGTTACCACATATGCCTAATCTTGAGTTATATACTTTAGAAAATGTAATAGAAAAATACTTAAAAATCTTGAATCATATATAAAATCTTAAAGGAAATCATATATGGATCTCATTTTCCTCATTACTGGCCTTGCTTATGGTGGGGCTGAAACTCAGCTGGTACGTTTAGCTACCCGTCTAAAAATACGAGGCTGGGGTATCCACGTGATCTCTATGCTTCCACCCCAAGCGTACAGAGAAGAATTAGAGGCAATTGGCATTCCCGTAATTTCCCTCAACATGCGCCGCGGCGTTCCGGACCCCAGGGCGCTCTGGCGTCTTGTCCGTATTTTGCGGCGCGAACGGCCGCAAATACTCCACAGCCACATGGTCCATGCCAACCTCCTCGCGCGCCTTGCCCGGCCTTTGGCGCAAGTGCCGGTATTGGTATGTACAGTACATACCATTAACGAAGGTGGCCGCTGGCGGGAATGGGCTTACCGCCTTACCGATCCTTTTTGCGATCTTACCACCCAGGTGAGCCGGGCAGGCCTCGAACGCTATGTGCGGATAGGGGCCGTACCACGACATAAGATCCGGTTCATTCCAAATGGAGTAGATACAACCAAGTTCCGTCCCAATCCGGAGGCACGCGGGCGGCTTAGGCAGGAATTAAAGCTTGAAGACGTCTTCATATGGCTTGCCGTCGGGCGTTTTGAAGAGGCCAAGGACTATCCCAACATGCTGCAAGCCTTCGCGAAAGTCCTCGGTGTCCGTGAAGACGCGGTTCTTCTCATCGCCGGGCAAGGCTCGCTAAAAGAAAAAGTCCAATCTCTCGCGGAAGAGCTGGGGATCGCTCCAAAAGTTTTCTTTTTGGGCGTTCGCACCGACATCCCCGATCTTATGAATGCCGCTGACGCCTACGTTATGTCTTCCGCCTGGGAGGGGATGCCCATGGTGCTCCTCGAGGCCGGCGCCGTCGGCCTCCCCGTTGTGGCGACGGATGTTGGCGGGAACCGGGAAGTGGTTGTGGACGGTAAATCCGGGTTGCTCGTTCCTCCTAAAGATTCTGAGGCCCTGGCCCGGGTTATGCTGGGGCTCATGGAGCTTTCGCCGGAGGAGAGGCGGCGTATGGGCGAATACGGGCGTAGGCATATAGAGGAAAATTACTCTTTGGAACGTGTTGTCGACCGGTGGGAAGCGCTTTATAGAGAATTAATGATAAAAAAAGCGGGAGGAAAAGGGGGAGCGTTGTTTAAATCACAAGAAGCATGAAAACAGAACCTAAGCCAAGCCTAGTCTTCGGGCTATTGGGGGTGCAAATAAATATTGAGATCACTTGAGGAGATAATTTTTACAAAAAAAGCCCAAATAGGAATCATCGGCCTCGGTTACGTCGGCCTTCCGCTCGCCATGGAGTTCTGCCGGGCCGGGTACGAGGTATTTGGTTTCGATACCGATCCGCAAAAAGTAGAGGCGCTCAGGGAAGGCAAGTCTTACGTCTTGGACGTGCCTGCGGAGACGGTGGCCGCGGCCGTGCGGGAAGGGCGTTTTAAGGCGTTCACCGAATTCGATCATCTGCGGGACGTCGACGCGGTAAGCATCTGCGTCCCCACGCCGTTGAGGAAAACGAAGGACCCCGATGTCTCCTATATCATCGCCGCCGTAAACGAACTCAAAAAACACCTCCACCGGCCGATGATCGTGGTTTTGGAAAGCACGACCTACCCCGGTACCACCGAGGAATTGCTTCAGGCCGAGGTGGAAAAAGCCGGCTTCCGGGTAGGCGTCGATATATACTTGTGTTTCTCGCCCGAGCGCGTTGATCCGGGCAATCCGATATATCATACGAAAAACACCCCGAAAGTCATCGGCGGGATTACCCCCGAGTGCACGAGGATGGGTACGCTTCTCTACAGCCAGATAGTGGACAAGGTGGTCCCCGTGAGCTCGGCCAAGGCGGCGGAGATGGTAAAACTGCTCGAAAACACCTTCCGGGCGGTGAACATCGCCCTGGTCAACGAGATGGCCTTGATGTGCGAACGCATGGGGATCGACATCTGGGAGGTTATTGACGCTGCCGCCACCAAGCCTTTTGGGTTCATGCCGTTCTATCCGGGGCCCGGCATCGGCGGCCACTGTATTCCGCTCGACCCGGTGTATTTATCTTGGAAAGCCAAAATGTATAACTTCTACAATCGTTTTATCGAACTGGCCAGCGATATTAACGGAAATATGCCGTATCATGTGGTACAACGTATCGGAGAAGTATTAAACCTGGCGGGTACACCTAGTTCCGGGTCGAAAATATTGTGTTTAGGTCTGGCTTCTAA
>JAAYXC010000033.1 GCA_012516115.1 Bacillota bacterium
CGTATTTAAAATTATAGTTATATAAAGTGGAAAAGGGTGAAGTAAGGCTGGGGGACACTATCATATCGAAATGGGGAAGGTAGAGGAGGGGGATGACTAACGATTCTTCTAAAAATTGGAAAGCCTGCCATTCATGACGCAGTTCCCAAATGGTTTAGTAATCCCCCCCGGTGGGCTCCCGAAGAGAAGCTAACCGTTTCACCCGGGAGTCCATGGCCATCCGGATGGCGATCTTTTTGATCTCCTCACCGGCACCGTCCAGGAGGTCGCGGACCTGTTCGAGGAAGGTCAGGCTGTTTTCAATGGTGTAGGTTTTAAGGAGTCCTTCCGCCTCGGACAGGGCCAGGCTGCTGATGAGCAGGGGAATGAAAAGGACCAGGAGATAAGAGAGGAGGAAACTTATCAAGAGACCGGGTTTTGGTACCCGCACTCGTCTCCACCTCGCCATATCGTTTGTTCACCGTTTTACCGAAGGATGGGGGACGACGGGTCTTTCTAACCTGCGCTATAGATGATTTCGCCCTAAGATCAGGGATACCTTTTTCGCGATCGCGCTAGCTTGACAGAGTAAAAACCGGTTGCTATAATAAAAGTAAGTAAAAAATGGGAAAAGCGGAAAACATGGAGTTTCCCGGCGATGCGACGAAGCAGGGCTTGTAAGTGGTCACTTGAGCCCTGTGTAGCTAGTAGTGAAACCGGCGCCGGCATGCCAGTGTCAATGGCATGGGCGCCGGTTTCGTTTTTTCCGTGTTGCAAAATCTAAGGAGGTTATGGGAGATGAAGAAAGTCAGTTCGTTGCTCAGCCTGGGGCTGATATTAATGTTTACCGTGGTAATAGTCGGCCTAGCCGCCCCCGGATCATCCACGCAGGACGTATCTGTGACCGTAAACGTGGCCAGCACCTTTACCCTTAAGCTGTCCGGAGTCCCCACCGGGGGTGTTGTAATAAACTGGGATGGATTTGCCACCCAGGCCGATTCGGATGAATTGACTATTACGGCCAACGCCAAGAGCAACTGGCCGCGGGGTTATACCATCGGGGCCGATGCCAATGTGAGCGGCTACAATGACCTGGGCCTCGGAGTTGACCCAACCGAAGCCATTCCTGGTCTCAATTCAATTATTGACTCCATTCTCAATGTTACATGGGACTCCACCACCACGCCTCTGGGTAGTTTTCTCGTGAATAAGGATACAAAATCCTCGGCGGCCGGCGATAATTATGCCATCAGTCGATTCTCCATCATTCCCGGTGCCGTAGATGTTAGCGGGATTTATCCCGGCAGTTATACCATGGTCGTTACCTTTACCATGGCGCCGAAGGTTTGAAAAATCCCCTTCAGCACATAAAGGGGCAGATAACCGATGCGGTTTTTCCGGTCCCTCGTATTCTTTTTGGTTATTTTACCGGGGATCTTGTTGAGCGGGTGGTTAAACCCGCTCAATGCTTTAGAGCTGACCGTAAGCCCCGTCCGGATCGAGCTCCGGCTGTTGCCAGAGAAGCCGGTGGAGGGGACGGTTCTCATCTCCAGCCGCAGCGACGAAGAGGTAAAGGTGCGGGTAAGTGTGGGCGACTGGACCCTTCGGCCGGACGGGCAGGTGGAGTTCCTTCCTGCGGGCCAGCAGCCACGGTCTTTAAACCGGTGGATCACCGTTTATCCGCTGGAGTTTACCGTGGGCCGGGGCAAAGGGCAGCACGTCCGCTACCGGGTGAAACCACCGGCGGAGATCACCGGAACTTACTGGGGGATGCTCTTTTTTACCACCGTTCCGCCGACAGCGGGGGGAGCCGAGAAAGGGGTCAGTATTTCCACCGCCAGCCGGATCGCGGTGCCTATCTACGCCACCACCGAGCGGGGCGGGGCGCGCGACGGCCGGGTAACCGGCGTCAAGGCCAATTGGGTGGGCGAGAAAGGCCTCCTTAAACTGGGCGCGACCTTTGCCAACCTCGGCAACACGCTGGTTCGTCTCAAAGGCCGCTTTGAGGTCAAGGAAGCGCTGAGGGATAAGCTCGTGGCCAAGGTGGACTTCGAGGACCTGGCCGTCCTCCCCGGGGGGACGCGCGAGATCCTTGCCGAATGGACCGGGAAGCTCGATCCCGGTATCTATGTGGTCGTCGCCTTGGTCGATTACGGTGGCCGGAATCTGGTGGCGGGACAGAAGACGTTCAAAGTGGCGGGGAAATAGAAAGTTCGCCCCATGGGCCGGGTAAACGAGGGATTTGCCTTGGCCTTTTTCCCGGTGAAAACGTGATGTTGCTTTCGGAAGGGCGAAGAGGGTTCAGTAAAACAACAAACGGGGAGAAAGCGATGGGACGTCGACGGGCTTTGGCCTTCATCGGTATCTTCATTTCTTTGTTTATCGTTTTATACACCCCGGGGCAGGCGGCCAATCCCCTGGACGCCACGGTGACCATCAACGCCGTCGCCATCCTGACGGTGACCCAGGAAGAGATAGATTTCGGGAGCGTCCCGGGGTTGACCTCCGGCCCCCAGCCCCCGGTAACGGTAAACCTCAACGCCAAGTGCAACAGAAAACCAGGTTACACGGTCTATGTGCGCGGCCAGAATCCATATTTTAACAGTCTGGACGGAGATCCGCAAAGTTTTCCCCTTTCGCGGTTGGAGTTTTTGCCGTCGGGCGCCGCTTCTTATGCCGCCGTCACCACTTCCGATCAGATGGTCTACGAGGGCGCCAGGAACACCACCGCAGCCGGGGATAGTTTCAGCGTTCTTTTCCGGCTTAACCTTTCGGGCGATGAGGCCTCCGGGACGTACACTAATACCTTGACGTTTACCATTGTGGCGAAATGAAGTTTCCGTAAACGGTGGAGAGATCATGTCTCGCGTGAAGAAGCGTTGGTTACGACTAAGCGTAATCGGGGTGGCGGTCGCCATCGGCCTTTTGGCCACCACGGGGACCGTCTACGGACAGACCCCCATCATTGTTCCGGAAACCATAAGCTTTGAATCCCCCGTTACACCGGATTTTAGCCCACGAA
>JAAYXC010000244.1 GCA_012516115.1 Bacillota bacterium
ACGAGCACAATGGCCCCCACCACCTCCGCCCCCGCCCGCCATTCCTCCGCGATGAGCTGGGCCCGCATGAGATCGCGCAAGGCCTCGGACCGGTTGGCGTAACCTTTTCCCTTGACCAGCCGGTCGAACCGCGCCAGGAGACTCTCTTCCACCGAGACCCCAAAACGGACCATCATTCGGCCACACCCCATCGAGGAGGGTTACTGTTCGCCCAAGCCCGGCATGATGCTTTTGACCACGGTTTTGACCGCCCGTTCGAACTTCGGTCTCGGCAGCATGACCACCCGACCGCAGGTCAGACACTTAAGCCGAAAATCCATCCCCACCCGGAGGATCTCCCATTCCAGGCCGCCACAGGGATGTTCCTTGCGCATCCTCACGATGTCACCTAGGTAATACTTCCTCACCATCTCCGGCGATCACCTCGCCCGCGCCCTCCGCGCGCGCCGGCGTGCCCCGCCCCGATGCCGCGAGCACGAAGAAACGGGTCTCCTCATTCTTCCTTTAACTTGGCCAGGAGCTCTTCGTATGCCCGGGCCGAGAGCAGACCCTCCGGCTCTTCCTCCATCTCCACCACGGCGATCCATCCTTTGCCGTAAGGATCCTGGTTGAGATACTCCGGGCTGTGTTCCAGGTCGTCGTTGACGGCCAGGATCTCTCCGGCCACCGGGGCATAGACGTCGGAAACGGCCTTGACGGACTCCACCGAGGCCAGACGGCCGCCGGCCTCCACCCTCTCGCCTACCGAAGGGAGATCCACAAAGACGATGTCCCCCAGCTCTTCCTGGGCGTAATCGGTGATGCCGATGGTGGCTTTCTTGTCTTCCAGTTTCACCCACTCATGTTCCCGGGTGTACCACCGATCTTCCGGTACCATCATCCGCCCCCTCCTTGTTTAGGGAACCTTCTTCTCGCCCGGACACCTTACCGGGCCGGTTTCATACATATATTTTAGGACGATGCCGATCGGGCCGTCCGAGGAGGGATCGGGCCCTTGCTTCGACTTCTCTCGGCGCTCCTTGGACCCTTCCTAAAACGAAGGCAAAAGACGGTCATTATTATCATCCGCCGTCGCCCTTCTTAAGCCTGGCCGTGATGACCTTCGGGCAGGTGGGAGACCCCTTCCGCCCCGCCGGGAGAAGCCTCATCCTCTTTACCAGGTAAAAGGAGAAGGCCGCCCAGGGTAAAAAAGAAGATGGGCCAGAGATAACGTCGCAGCTCGCCCAGGAACCGGCCGCAGGCGCCGAGGGTAAGCTCTTCGAGCAGATAATAAAGCCCCAGCCCGACGAGGAGCCCACCGATCAGGCGCCCGAGACGTCCTTCCTCCCAGAGGGGGGGGCCCATCTCCAGACCCGTATGGGAGGCCTTAAAAGGCAGGGTGAACCAGGCCACGAGATAAAGACCGAGGGCGAACCAGGGCGAGGCCAACCCCAGGATGACCCAGGCCACCCGGGTTAGGGTAAGATCCAACCCCCACGCCGTGGCCAGGCCGCCGCAGACCCCCGCCAGGAAACGATGGCGCTCGTCCCGGTAGAGACCGAAGAATTCTCCCTTCATTTTCTTCCCTCCTACACACCGTTCGCCCCCAGCCGCCCGGCGATGAGCATCGCCAGTTCGGTGGTGGAACGACCGGCCACAAACGGTAAAAAGACCAGCCGCGCGCCGACGGTGGTCACCGCCGACATTTCCGGCAGGTTGGCCGGGTTATAGTCGCCGCCCTTTGCGTAGACATCCGGCCGAATAGCCAGAACCAGCCCCGTGGCGGTGGGTTCGGTGAAGATAAAAGCGTAATCCACCGGGACCAGGCCGGCCACGAGTTCCACCCGCTCCGTCGCCGGCACAAAAGGCCGGGATGGTCCCTTCTGTCGGCGGACCTCTTCATCGGCGTTGACCCCGACCAGAAGCACGTCACCCAGGGCTTTGGCCGCCGCCAGGTAACGAAGATGTCCCACGTGTAAGAGGTCGAAACAGCCGTTGGTCAGGACGAGACGTTTCCCGGCCCGGCGAAGCCGCGCGGCCAGTTCCTCCACGCCCGCGCTGGTCACAACCTCACCCACCGTCCCACCTCCACCCGGAAATCCGGGAAGACACCGAGGAACGTAGAGTATCCGCCGTAACATTCTACGAAGAGAACGGGGAAACCTCCCGATGCTCCCCGCATTCCGGAGCTCCTTTTTGCGTCCCCTTCCCGGCGGCCGCCAACCGTGTCCTGGCCGCCCGATAAACTTCTTCCACCGTGATGGCTTCCATGCAATGGGGGCGGGAACAGCGCGGCCAATACTGCCACGGGCCGCCGAGAAAACGGAAACACGGGCTGCACGGGAAATCCTTGTAGATCACCGTATGGCCCGGACCGTAAGGGCTGAACTGGACGGGGCTTGTCGGGCCGAAAAGCCCAATGCTGGGCGTCTTGACCGCCGCGGCGATATGGAGCGGTGCCGAATCGTTACCGATAAAAAGGTCGCACCGCGCGAGCAAAGCCGCCGTCTCCCGTAACTTGAGCTTCCCCGCGGCAATGACCGGGCGGGACCGGGCGCCATGGGCCACGTTCATGGCCAGTTCCACATCTTCTGTTCCGCCGATGATCACGACCTTCACCCCCTCGGCGGCCAGGGCGTCGACGAGCGCCGCTTACCGTTCGGCCGGCCAACGCTTGAAGGGGAAATAATGTCCACCCGGATGAAGGGCCACCAGGGGCTGCACGAGACCGTGCTCGGCCAGAAATTTCTCCGCTCCTTGGTGATCCTCCTTGGCGAGCCACATCTCGAGCCCCCCGCCGTCGTCGGGCTCGACCCCCAGGAGGCGGACGACGGCTAGACAGTACTCCACCACATGGGTGGAAGGTTCGTCCCTTACCGGGCCGGGCGTGGCCAGATGCAAAAGCGGCGAAGGAAACCCGGCTTTCCATGGGGTACCGAAAAACGGCGCCAACCAGCTACCCTGATTGGAAAGGCCCACGGCCAAGTCGAACCCCGCCTGCCGGAGCTGGAAGAGGGCGCGGAAGAAGTCCAGACCGCTCCGGCAAACGTAGAGCAGATCGATGTAAGGGGCCCCGTAAAGGACCTCTCCCGCCCGCGGGGAAGCCAGCACGACGATGGTGGCGGCCGGAAATTGCCGCCGCAGCGCCTTTAAAGCCGGAACGGCGAAGAGCGTATCGCCGATGGGTCCGAACTGGAGCACGAGAATCCGACGAATTTCACCC
>JAAYXC010000245.1 GCA_012516115.1 Bacillota bacterium
GGGTTGAGGAGGGGCCGATTTCCGGCCTCCTGTCCCTGAGTTCGTTTGATCTTGGCCGGCATGGTCCGTCCCTGCCGATCGGCATTGGGAAGGACGAACCTGAGTTCCAGGTCGGATAAGAAGAAATCACGGAGAATCGGTAAAAGAAGCTGGGCGTAGCGGCTTTCCAATACGCCCCGGGCAAAATCGTTATCCGCCTCCACGTATAAAACTCCGTCTTCGTATGCGACCGGGCGGGTCGGCTTGAGCCAGGTGTTATAACTCGGCGTGCTCACCAGGGGAGCAATGGTCTCCAGGGTTTTTTGCCAGATCTCGAGGCGCTGCTCTTCCATGGTTGCGCCTAACCGGCCTCCACCTCGGTGTGATTTCATGGTATAAAGGAGTACCAGATATGTAGAGACAAAGAAAAATTTGCTACTGAAACGTTTGAAGGGGAAAATATGCACAAAACCCACGGAAGTTATCAACAAAACAATCCACAGTTGTGGATATCTCCAATGCGTTTTGATCATAACAGAACCCCCCTTCCCGGTCAACGCAAGCCCTTCTCTCTCTTATGGCCTCCGGAGGAGAAAATCGATAAACAAAGGGGAAGGGTGGAGAGGAACGAAACCATTCTCTTTTCCCGTGGATGGAGGAGAAGCGGAGAAAAGTCCAATTCCTTCCATGCCTTGACAGAACCACTACCACTCTATATAATTAACTGGGTAACTGTCTTGATCGATGGAAGGGGCAGACGCAGCGGATGAAACGTACGTTCCAACCGAATAATCTTCGACGTAAACGGGAACACGGTTTTCGCAAAAGGATGTACACGTCGGGTGGACGCAAGGTTTTGGCACGCCGGCGTGCCAAAGGCCGGTATGTCCTCTCCGCCTAAGTTCGACAGAATTCGGCGACGGTCCGAGTTTGCTTCCATTTTTGCCCGGGGCCGGTCCCTGGCCGATTACGCTCTGGTCCTTTATTGGCGGGAACGGACGGTGGGGCCGCCTCGGGTCGGGTTTTGTGTGGGCAAACAACTGGGCAAAGCGGTGACCCGAAATCGCATCAAGCGTTTATTGCGGGAAAGCTGGCGCGTCCTGGCGGCGGAGGTCGAGATCCCGGCCGACCTGGTCTTTGTCGCCAGGCGCGGCGGGGTTTGTTTTTCTTTGGCCGAATGGGTGGCGAGCATGCGCGGTCTTCTCCGGCGGGCCAAGCTTTTAGGCGAAGGGAATGGGTAAGCTGAGATATCTTCTTTGCGCGGGGATCGCTTTTTACCGCCGCTTTATCTCGCCATATCTCGGTCCGCATTGTCGTTTTACACCCAGTTGCTCCGCCTATGCCTACGAGGCCATTCGACGCTACGGAAGTCTGCGCGGATCCTGGTTGGCCCTGCGTCGTCTTCTGCGTTGCCATCCTTTTGGAGGCAGGGGGTACGATCCCGTACCTTGATCCGGGGAGAAAGAAACAGGAAAGGTTGTGGTAGAGATTTTCGATTTTATCAGTCTCATTATGGCCGACATCCTCAAGGCACTTCATTTTATCGTCCCTAACTACGGCTGGTCCATCGTTCTGTTAACCTTGCTCATCAAGCTGGTTCTTTTTCCCACGGCCATCAGTCAAACCCGTTCGCTGGAGGTCTCTAAGGTCCTCCAGCCGAAACTTAAGGAGCTGCATGAAAAATACCGCGACCATCCGGAAGAACTCAACCGCCGGATGCTCGAACTTTACCGGGAATACAAAGTCAACCCTTTGAGCGGTTGCTTGACCTTGCTTATTCAGATTCCCATTCTTTTTGCCCTTTTTGCCTTGCTTCGGTCGCCGGAGAAGTTCGGATTGGTCGCAAAGCCAGGAGGGCCACCTTTTAATGGGGAAACGTTTTTAGGTCTTTCCCTTATGGCTAAGGGCAATCCTAAAAACATCATTGGTAGCCTTGGGAATCTTATTTTGGCGGTATTGGCCGCCATGACCACGTATCTTCAGCAGAAAATGACCACTCCTTCGGCCGCATCCACCGACAGTACGACTGATAGTATGGTCTCGATGCAGGCGGCTTTCTTATATTTCATGCCCATCTTCTTCGGGTTTATCACCTTTACCATGGAGGCCGCCATCGGAATTTATTGGGTGGCCCAGTCCGTCATCGGCATCCTCCAGCAGATCGTCATTACCAGGTTCTTCGTTCGTCCCATCAAGCCCGAGCCCGAGGCGGCCGCGAAACCGAAACGGCGAAAACAATAAACGGGCAGGTGAGATAAGGATTGCGCAGCGTAGAAAAGACCGGGCGGACTAAAGAAGAAGCGGTCCGGGCAGCCTTAAAGGAGCTGGGCGTGGGTCTCGATGAGGTCAAGGTGGAGGTACTGGAGAACGAGAACCGGAGCGGGTTCCTCGGGATGTTCCAGGTCAAACAGGTCCGGGTCCGGGTCAGTGTGGTGGAAGACGTGGGCAAGGTTGCCGCGCGTTTCCTCCGTGAGATCCTGGTGGGCTTGGGCGTCGCCGCCAGGGTGGAGATCCTTCGCCGCCCGGACCAGATCGTGCTCAACGTCAACGGCGCCGACCTGGGGGTCCTGATCGGTCGGCATGGCCAGACCCTGGACGCCATTCAGTTCCTCGTCGGCCTGGTAGCGAACCGCGGGGCCGAAGAAAAGAAGCGGATCGTCATCGATGTCCAGGGTTATCGGCGCCGCCACGAGGAGAGTCTCCGGCGTCTGGCCCTGCGTATGGCCGAACGCGTTCGCCACGAACGAAAGAAAGCGGTCTTGGCCCCGATGAACCCGGCCGACCGGCGGATCATCCATCTGACGTTACAAGGACAGAAAGAGGTCTTCACCTATAGCGAAGGGCAGGAACCCTTCCGGCGGGTGGTCATCTCGCCCCAGGAAAAGGCGGAATAGGGGCGGGAAAAGAGAGATCGTGAAGGTGGAGGACGTGCCGGTGGCACGTCTTTTGCGCTTTGGGAGGGAAAACCCACGTTACGTTCGGAAACGATTGCCGCCGTCTCCACCCCCTGGGGGGAAGGGGGGATCGGCGTGGTGCGCATCAGCGGGCGAGAGGCCCTGGTCGTGGCCGACCGCGTTCTTCGCCTGGCCAAAGGGATGCCCCTCTCCTTCCTGCCTCCCCGGACGGTCTATTACGGGCGGGTGGTCGACGCAGAGGGCCGGGAGATCGACGAGGTTTTGAGTTTTTATTTTCGCGGGCCTAAAAGTTATACCGGAGAGGATCTGGTGGAGATCCAGGCCCATGGCGGTCCGGTGATCCTCCGGCGGATTCTGGCGGCGGTTTTGGCTGCCGGGGCGGTTTTGGCCGAGCCGGGTGAGTTCACCGCCCGGGCGGTGTATAACGGAAGGATAAACCTGATCCAGGCCGAGGCGGTACTGGATCTCATCCGGGCCAAAACCGACGTGGCCGCGGAAGCGGCCTTCCATCGTCTCGCCGGTGAGGCCGGCCGGGAGATCACGGCCCTGGAGGAAGAGCTCCTGGGGCTTTTGGCCGCCATCGAGGGCTGGCTTGACTTTCCGGAGGAGGTGGAGGCACCACCGGAGGTGGCCGCCCGGGCACGCACCATCCTGGCCCGGTTTGATGCCCTCCTGGCCGGGGCCGAACGGGGGAGGCTTTTGAACGAAGGCGCGGCCGTGGCCATCGTCGGCCGGCCGAATGCGGGAAAGTCAAGTCTCTTGAACGCCCTCCTGGGGGAGGAACGGGCCATCGTTACCGAGATCCCGGGCACGACCCGGGACGCGGTGGCCGAGGAATGCAATCTGGGCGGGATCCCCGTCCGTTTGGTCGACACCGCCGGGCTCGGCCCCCCCGGCGACCGGCTGGAAGCCCTGGGTATGGAGAGAAGCCGGCGGGAGATCGCGCGCGCCGACGCGGTGCTCTTCGTTTTGGACGGAAGCGAGGAGTTGACGGCGGCCGATGAGGCGGTAGGCGCGGAAGTGGCCGGATGCCGGGGTGTGGTGGCCATCAACAAGTCAGACCTGCCCCTCAAGCTGCAGGGGGTACCCAGCACCGTGCTGGGCTGGCCGGTGGTCCGCGTCTCGGCTTTGACCCAGAGCGGTCTGGACGGGCTCGTGACGGCCCTGATGGAGGTCCTAGGCGGTCGGCCGGGGGAAGGTACGCCCGCTCTTAGTAATCTGCGGCAGATCGAGGCGGCTCGGGAGGCGCGAAGGGCTGTCGCCGCCTTTCTCGAAGGATTGGCGCGGGGTGTCCCGTGGGACTTTTTGGCCGCCGAGCTCCGCGCCGCCCTGACCGCCATCGGCCGACTCAGCGGCCGGACGGTGACCTCGGCGGTCATAGATGAGATCTTTACCCGTTTTTGCCTCGGTAAGTAGGATGGCATTATCGTATCAAGGGATGAGGAGGTGAACGTGGATGGCCGAGAGATTCGATCTTCTGGTGGTGGGCGGGGGTCATGCCGGTTGCGAAGCGGCCCTGGCCGGGGCGAAGATGGGCGCCCGGACCGGGCTCATCCTTCTCGATCTGGCCGATCTCGCCTGGATGCCCTGTAACCCTTCCATCGGCGGCCCGGCCAAGGGGCACCTGGTCAAAGAGATCGATGCCCTGGGCGGGGTCATGGGCCGGGCGGCGGATGCGACTTACCTCCAGATCCGCCGGCTCAACACGAGCAAAGGTCCGGCCGTCCCGGCCCTCCGGGCCCAGATCGATAAATACGCCTATCAGCACTGGATGCGGAGAACCCTTGAGCGACAGGAGAACCTCTCCCTGGCCCAGGGAGAGGTGGTGGCCGTGCTCGTGGAGGGAGACCGCGTTCGCGGCGTGCGCCTCCGGGGAGGGGAAGAGGTCTATGCTCGGACCGTGGTCCTTACCACCGGGACTTTTCTCGGGGCCGTGATTCACCTGGGTCTGGAACATTATCCCGCCGGGCCCCAGAACCGGGCCCCCGCCAACGAGCTGGCCGCGTCCCTGCGCTCCCTCGGGTTCACCCTCCGGCGACTTAAGACCGGGACACCGGCCCGGGTACGCGGTCGTTCCCTTTGTTGGGCCGAGATGGAACGCCAGAAAGGCGAGGAGCTTTCCCGGGGGTTCTCTTTTTGGCGCGAACTTCCCCGGCGGCCCCAGCATGATTCATGGCTCACCTATACTCAACCCGCCACCCATGAGCTCATCCGGGCCCATCTTCACGAAACGGCCCTCTATGGCGGAAAGATCGTGGGCGTGGGACCCCGGTATTGTCCCTCCATCGAGAGCAAAATCGTCCGTTTCCCGGAACGTGAACGTCACCAGGTCTTCGTGGAACCGGAGTCGGAAGCAACCGACGAATGGTACCTGGCCGGGCTTTCGACGAGCTTGCCGCCAAAAGTGCAGATAGAGATCTTGCATACGATCCCCGGTCTTCGGCAGGCGGAGATCGTGCGGCCCGGTTATGCCATCGAGTACGATGCCATCGAGGCCACCGTCCTCCACCCAACCCTGGAAAGCCGCGCGGTGACCGGGCTCTTCTTTGCCGGTCAGATCAACGGGACTTCGGGTTACGAGGAGGCCGCGGCCCAGGGGCTCGTGGCCGGGATAAACGCCGTCCTTTCGTTGCGGGGCGAAAAGCCCCTTATCCTCCGCCGCGACCAGGCCTACATCGGGGTCTTAATCGACGAGATCGTGACCAAGGAGAGCGACGAACCCTTCCGGATGCTCACCGCCCGGGTGGAGCACCGGCTCCTGCTCCGCGGCGAGACGGCCGACCTCCGTCTGGCGGAGATCGGATATGGATTGGGGTTGATCCCGGCCGAAGATTACGAACGTTTCCTTAGGCGCCGGGAGCGCCTGGCGGCGGCCGAGGAACTTTTGGCCACACGTCGGAATCCGGGGTCGGAACTGACGGCCTGGGCGAACCGTCACCGGACGACGCCGCCCAGCCACGTGGTAAGCCTCCGCGAGCTCCTCCGCCGACCGGAGATCGACCTCGCGGCCCTGGCCGAACTGGAGCCGGCCCTGGCCGCTCTTCCGGCCGAAGAGGCAGAGGAGATCACCCTCTCGGTGAAATACGAAGGATACATCGCCCGTGCCCGGGCCGAGGCGGAAAGATTGCGCGCCATGGAGGACCAGCCTCTCTCTCCGGATCTGGATTACGCCGTCATTCCCAACCTCTCGCAGGAAGCGGTGGAGAAACTGAGCAAAATCCGGCCGATGACCCTCGGCCAGGCCGGTCGCATCAGCGGCATCAGTCCGGCCGATCTCCTGGCCCTTTTGGTCCATTTGCGGCGATGATGCGGGAATGATGAGGATGGGGGAAAGAACGGAGAAGGAAGGGGCTCTCCGCGAGGCGGCCGTAGTCTTCGGCGTGGAGCTCGAGGCGGCCACGGCGAAGAAGATGGTTACCCTTATGACGATGGTCGGTCGGGCCAACGAACGACTCCGGTTGACGGCCATCACTACGTGGGAGGAGGCCCTGGCCAAACACCTCCTTGATAGCCTTGCCCCCCTGGCCCTGGGGCTTTCCCCGGCTCCGATGGAGCCGGTGGCCGACCTGGGGAGCGGAGGTGGTTTCCCCGGTCTGGTATTGGCCATCGTCCTTCCCGGGGTCTCTTTTACTCTGATCGAGGCCACGCGCAAAAAGGCCGCCTTCCTTACGGCGGCCGCCGAAGAACTGGGCCTCGGGAACGTACGGGTTTGGGCCGTGCGGGCCGAGGA
>JAAYXC010000246.1 GCA_012516115.1 Bacillota bacterium
CCTCGGGGCCTTACTTGGTACGGCCATAGGGGTCTTACCCGGACGGGGGCCGGCCGCCACCATTTCGCTTTTGCTCCCGCTCACCTATGCTTTGGGCTCGCCCATCACCTCCATGATCATGCTGGCCGGGATCTATTACGGGGCTATGTACGGCGGGTCCACCACTTCGATCCTGCTCAATATCCCGGGGGAGTCGGCCTCGGTGGTGACCTGTATCGACGGGTTCAAAATGGCCAAGCAAGGCCGGGCCGGTGAGGCCCTGGGGATTGCGGCCATCGGTTCGTTCATCGCCGGTACGGTGGGGGTCATCGGGCTCACCTTTGTCGCCCCGCCGCTTTCAGCTTTCGCCGTGCAGTTCGGGCCGGCCGAGTATTTTTCCCTCTGTTTGCTCGGGCTCATGCTCGCCACCTATCTTTCCGGGAAGTCCCTGATCAAAGGGTTGATCATGGCCATCCTCGGCCTCCTTCTGTCCATGGTGGGGATCGACCCGGTCACCGGGACTTATCGCTACGACTTCGGCACTCTGATCCTGAAAGACGGGATCGACTTTTTGATCCTGGCGATGGGCGTTTTCGGGATCGGCGAGATCTTCATTACGCTCGAAGAAAAGGTCAAAAGCGAGCTTGTGACGACCGAGATCAAAGGCCTCTGGCCGACCATTCGGGATTGGGCGGAGTCCAAGTGGGCCATTCTCCGGGGATCCCTGGTCGGTTTTCTGGTGGGGCTTCTCCCGGGGGGTGGTGCGGTAATGGCTTCCATGCTCTCCTATGCGGTGGAGAAGAGGTCGGCCAAACACCCCGAGAGATTCGGCGAAGGAGCCATCGAGGGGGTGGCCGGACCGGAATCGGCGAATAACGCCGCGGCCAGCGCTTCGTTCATCCCCATGCTCACCCTGGGTATCCCCGGCAATCCAGCCATCGCCATGCTCTTTACCGCCTTGCTCATCCAGGGCGTGCAACCGGGGCCTTTCCTCATCCGGGAACACGCGGATGTTTTCTGGAGCGTCGTCGCCTCCATGTACGTGGGAAACGTGCTCCTGCTCATCCTTAATTTGCCGCTCGTTGGCCTCTGGGTCCAGATGCTCAAGATCCGTTACTCGATCCTGGCGCCCATCATCGTCATGATCTGTTCCATCGGTGTCTACAGCATGAAGAACAACCTTATGGACGTGGTCCTGATGTTCATCTTCGGCATCGTGGGGGATTTCCTGCGATAGCTGGAGTTCGAGCTGGCCCCGCGTCTTGTGGCGTTCGTCCTCGGCCGGATCCTTGAGGAGAGGTTCCGTCAGGCCCTGCTCATTTCCCACGGATCTTTCACCATCTTCTTTACCCGGCCGATCTCCGCCATGATGCTCGGTCTGGTCGCTATTATTATCGTCTTTTCGCTGGTCATGTCGATCGTTAAGTTCCGGCGTACCCGACAGCAGGTGACGGCTTAAAGTAATCATGGAGGTGTGGTGGTAATGGTCGGAGATCGTCTAGGACTCGGCATTCTCGGCTGCGGATTGATCGCCAGGATCCATCTGGAAGCCCTCCGTGGGGTGGCCCAGTTTCGTCCGGTGGGAGTCTACGATATCGTTCCGTCCCTGGCCGAGGGGCTGGCCGGGGCGCACGGGTTGAAATGTTATCGTGCTTTCGAGGAGCTTCTCGCCGATCCGGAGGTGGATGTGGTGGATATCTGTCTACCCAGTGGCCTCCATGCCGAGTACGGAATCCAGGCGGCCCGGGCCGGTAAGCACGTGATCGTCGAAAAGCCCATCGACGTGACTATGGAAGCGGCCCGGAGCCTTATTAGCGCCGGAAAAGAAGCGGGGGTCTTTTTGGCGGTGATCCTGCAGAACAGGTTTGCGCCCTCCGTCCGGCGGGTCAAAGAAGCCCTGGCGGCGGGGCTGCTGGGCCGTCTTTACGCCGGTGAGGCGACCATTAAATGGTACCGTGACGAAAAGTACTTTTCTTTAAGTAAATGGAAGGGTACGAAGCGCTACGACGGCGGGGGCGCCTTGATGAACCAGGGTATTCATACCATCGACCTCCTCCTCTGGTTTTTGGGGCCGGTGAAACGTTTAACGAGCCTGGTCCGGACCGTCCGTCACCCCATCGAGGTGGAGGATCTGGCTGTGGCCCTTTTGGAGTTCGAAAACGGGGCCATCGGGACCATCACCGGGTCCACGGCCATGAAACCGGGTTTTCCGGAGCGGATCGAGCTTTTCGGTGAGAAGGGTGCCGTGGTCTTGGAGGCAGGGCGGATCGTCCGGTGGAAGGTGGACGGAAGCGAAGAATCAGCCTTCTTGGACGAAGCGCCCCTGGCGTCCGGGAGTTCGGATCCGGCCGGCATCCCCGTCACGAACCACCGGGCGCAGTTTGCGGCCATCGGCGAGGCGCTTCTCCAGAGGCGGCAGCCGCCGGTAAGCGGGGAGGAATCACTCCGCGCTTTGGGCGTTATTCTCGCTATCTATGCCGCGGATGGGAAATGGATCGAAGTCGGCGGGAAGGGATGAAACACTTTGATGGTCCATCTAAAATCGTAAAGGGGGGATGTGAAGTTTTTGAGGGGGGTTAAAAGAAATACTTTTTGACCTGCTAAGGAAAGAGAAAGGAGGAAGAAGGGATGTTCAAACGGCGAGCGGTTGGGTTGGTAATCGCGCTTCTTCTCTGTTTGGTTCTTTCTTCCAACGCCCAGAACAAAAGGGTTATCCGGGTGGCCAATGCCTTTGTCAGCGGTAATATCATGAGCCTCACCATGGAGAAATTCAAAGAGATCCTCGAGGAGCGAAGCGGTAAATGGTTTGAGATCCAGACCAACCTCAATATTCCCAATACAGAGGAAAAAGCCAACGAGGTTTGCAGCAAAGGCGAAGTGGAAATGCAGTCGACCGGCGGTTACCCTTTGCAGGTCTTCGCCCCCCAATATTCCTTCTTTAACGCTCCTTACGTGATGAAGGACTTCGAACACTTCACCCGGGTCTGGAACGGCCCGTTGGGCCAGAAGGCCATGGAGGAAGTGGAGAAAAACGGTAACATGATCTGGTTGGGTAACGTCTATCGTGGGCTCAGGCAAATGACGAGCAACAAACCGATCTACACCGTGGATGATGTGGCCGGGTTGAAGCTGCGCCTCCCGGCGGTGGAGACCTGGGTTACCGTTTGGAAGGCTATGGGCGCCAATCCGGTGACGGTCCCTTTGAACGAGCTATATAATTCCTTGAAGGATGGTCGGGCCGAGGCCTCCGAAGGCGACATCCCGCAGATCCACATTTACAAACTCTACGAGGTGCATTAATATCTTACCATAACCAACCATCTCGTCCAGACGGGGGGCGTCTTGATCAATAAGAAGTTCTTCGAGACCCTCTCCCGGGCGGAACAGGAAATGATCAAGAAGGCCGCCAGGGAAGCCATCGAGTGGGCGACCAATAAAGTCAAGAGCGAAGAGACCCAGCTCCTCGTCGATCTCCAGAAGAAGGGGATGCGGGTGATCCTCCCGGACGCCGAGTCCTTCCGGGAGAAGGGTAAGGTGGCGGTGGAGGAACTCTTTAAGAAACAATGGACCGTCACCACCTGGCCGGAGGTCCTGGCCCAGTAGAGGTCTTTCGGTTTCCTCGTTTGGTTCTCGACGGGATGGCATAACGCCATCCCTTTTTTGGCATTTAGCGCTGTTGACAGGGGAACGCGGACCGGATATAATCCAACTGTCGGGGACAACTGTGCCGGGCAACCGCGGGGGCGAGGACCGAAAGGTCGCTTCCGAGGAAAGTCCGAGCTCCACAGGGCAGGATGCTGGGTAACGCCCAGCGGGGGCGACCCCAGGGAAAGTGCCACAGAAAAGGAAACGCCCAACGGAACCCGCCCGGGTTTCGCGGCAAAGCTGAAAAGGTGCGGTAAGCGCGCACCAGCGGCCGGGTGACCGGTCGGCTCGGCAAACCCCATCCGGAGCAAGACCGAATAGGAGGGAGATAGGGTGGCCCGCCCTTCCCTCGGGTAGGTCGCTGGAGACGCCGCGGCAACCGGCGTCCTAGATAGATGGTTGCCACCCCGTGGATCGCGAGGTTCCGGGGTACAGAACTCGGCTTATAGGTACAGTTTTCAAGCGGGGCTCTCCGGTCGAACCGGGGAGCCCCGCTTTTTTTACTTTTACGGTTCCCTTCGCGGGGGCCGAGGCTCAATGGATTTCAAGCCGGCGGGCGTGCGGGCGGTTGCCTTCTGCCTTGGGTAAAACGATCTCCAGGAGACCATTGCGGAAGGTGGCCTGGGCTTCTTCCGGTTTGACCGGTACGTTCAAGGGAACGACCCGGGTGAACGAACCGTAAGAACGCTCGCGCCGGTAGTAGCCCTGGTTTTCCTCTTCGGCCTCCATCCGGGCTTCCCCCTTCAGGGTGACGCTGTCTTCGTCCACCGTCACCTCGATATCGTCACGGTTCAGGCCCGGAAGATCGGCCCGGACCACGATGGCGTCCCGCCGATCCAACACGTCGACCATGGGTTGCCATGGCTGGCCGCCGAACATGCGGTTAACCGTGTCGCGGATGGCGTAGAGCTCGCTAAAGGGATCCCATCGCATCAGGTTTGGCATTCTTTCTGCACCTCCGACGGGATCATTATTTCCCCTCTCGCGCCACGTTAAAACCCGCTCCTCCCCACCCGGGGATCATTTCCCCTCCGCCAGGGCGGCCAAGTACTCCTGGGTGACACAGTACTGGGCTTCGCCTCCGTCCGCCGGGGCTGCGGCCAGGATGCCTTCGTTCGCCAGTTCTTTTACCATCTCGGCCACGGCCTCGCCGTTGAAACGGTTTTCCAATAAAGCCCGAAACTCCGAAAGGCGGAGGAATTTTTCTCCCGGAGCCGTCTTGGTCCGGGCCAATTCCAGGACGGCATTCTGGAGAGAAAGGAGATCTTCTTCCCGGATCACCAAAAGCCCACCCTTCTCTCTGACATCGTAAATTTCTGGCCAAATCGTCAAAGTAATATTCGACGCCAAGGCAGAATCTCTTTCTTTTTTCCGGGAATTATTTTCGTTCGTCCGGGCCCACCAGTTCGGCCAGAAACCGGAGAGAGCGGAGCTCTTTTTCCAGCCGGACTTCGAGAAAAGCCCGGAGAAGGAGGTGGAAGCTCCGTCGGTCCTTGGGCGTCAGGGGGACGAGGAAATCCCGGGCGCCGGCCAGGGCCTCCTCCATCGCCCGCCGCAGTGCTCCGGCGAGGGAGAAAGCGCCGGACGGACGGGGGCAGGTGAGACAATAGATCCCCCCTGCGGCCGGATGAAAGAAAGATTCCTCTCCGGGTGCCGGCCGGCGGCCACAGGCCAGGCAGTGGGTCAGGGCCGGGCGGAACCCGGCCATGGCCAGGAGGTTCAGGGCGAAAAACCCCGTGACTCCTTCCGGATCTTTCCCCTCCTCCAGCGCCCTCAGACTTTCCAGAAGCAGCTCAAAGGCTTCCGGGCATGGCTCCCGTTCGGGGAGAAACTCCCCGGCCAGTTCGGCCAGATACGACCCGTAGGCCAAAAGGAGCAGATCGTCGCGGAGACGCTGAAAAGAACGGATTCCTTCCACCTGGCTCACTTCATCCAGGCCGCGGCCGGAAAAGAGGGCCAGACGGAGGTGGTTGAAGGGCAGGGTCAGGCCCACCAGACGGTTGCGCGGCCGTCGCGCTCCTTTCGCCACCGCCTCGATCTTCCCTTGCTCGCGGCAGAGGAGGACCACGATCCGGTCGGCCTCGCCCAGATCGCGGTTGGCCAGGACGATCCCTTCCGCCCGGTAAAGGGTCAAATCATCCTCCCCCTTTCCCGGGCGGCCGCGTTTTGCGGCTCCTTTCCCGTTCGCTGTAGAGACAGCCGCAATACTTTTGTCGATATAACCCCAACCGTGCGGCCTCGTCCTGGGCTGCCCGGAACCCCGCGCGCCAGTCGGCGGCAAGGAATTTCAGCCCATGGGCGGCGGCCACTTTTTCTCCCACGGCCAAAAGGAGCTCGCGGTTCTGGTAAGGACTGAGCAGGAGGGTGGTGCTCAAAGTAGTCAGACCAAGCTCATGGGCCTTGGTCGCCGCCCGTGTCAAACGGAGTTCGTAACAGTGGCGGCATCGATCCTCTTCGTGAAAGCTTACGCGGCGGAAGAACTCTTCCGGTTCGTAGTCCGGTTCGAGGAAGGCGGGCAATCCCCGGAGGCGGGCCAGGGCCAGGAAAGCCTCGCGTCGGGCCTCGTACTCTCGATAGGGATGGATGTTGGGGTTGGCGAAAAAGAGCACGGGACGGATGCCGGCGGTCAAGAGTTGGGCGGTGCTAAAGGTACTGCAAGGACCGCAACAGGCATGAAGCAGGATCTCATCCAAGGAAATCCCCCCCTTTTTACCGGCCGACGGCTTGTCCGCGGGAGATGGCTTTTTGGGCCCGCAGGTGTTCGGCGTAGGTGGAGGAGAAGACGTGACTGCCGTCTGGTCTGGCCACGAAATAGAGATAATCCACCTCGGCCGGATAAAGGGCCGCCTGCAGCGAGGCAAGACCGGGAGCGCCGATGGGGCCCGGCGGGAGACCGGGATGGAGGTAGGTATTATACGGGGAAGCGACCTGGAGGTCGCGGTATAAAAGCCGCTCTTTATGTTTTCCCAGGGCATACTGGACGGTGGCGCAGGACTGCAAGGGCATGCCTCGCCGAAGTCGGGTGTAGAAGACGGCCGCGATAAGCGGCCTTTCTTCGGCCCGTTTGGCCTCCCCTTCCACCAGCGAGGCCAGGATCACGATCTCCCGGACGCTATGGCCCAGGGCCTGGGCCCGGGCGCGCATGCTCGGGGTGAAGATTTCTTGAAAGCGCGTGGCCATCATGCGGATGGCCCCTTCGGCGCCGGCGGCGGGAGAAAAATAGTAAGTATCCGGAAAGAGGAAACCTTCCAGGGAACCCCGGGCTTCGGGTGCCACTTCGGCCATGAGGGCGGGGTCGCGGGCCTGGGTCAAAAAGACGTCGGTCTCGGCGATCCCGTGCGCGGCCAGGATGGCCGCGATCTGATGGAGGGTCGCTCCTTCCGGGACCGTTACCCGCATCGTCTCCTCCATGCCCCGCCGAAGGAGGGCCAGGATGCGCGGGACGCTCATATCCGGGGCCAAAACGTAGACGCCGGCTTTGACCGCGCGTTCGCTGCCGGTGAGCCTGGCCCAGAGGCGGAAGGCCAGTTCGCTGCGGAGAAGACCCCGCCGTCGGAGGAGGCGGGCGATCCGGGCCGTATTGGTCCCATAGGCGATCTCCACCCTCTGCTTGGTCGCCTTACCCGGGTGGACGGGGGCCAGACTCAGGCCGAACCAGGCGCCGAAGACAAAGAGGAAAAAAGCCATACCACAAAGGCCGAAGAAAACTGGTCTTTTGATCGGCCAAGGCCGCAAAGAGGGTAATGACAAAACGACCCACCCCTACTCCACCATTATAGCGGAGTAAAGGTGGGTGCGCAAATCGGTTTCCGTCGCATCAGATGGCGAAGAAGGGAACGGAGATATTTTATTCCTCTTCTTCCTCGTCGGTTTCCTCGTCCATCTCCTCCAGGACGGCGCAAACGCGGTTGAATTCCTCTTCGTCCTCTACGTCGACCAGGATCTCGTCCCCGTTTTCGTCCGTCTCCAGCCTGAAGATGTAGGCTTCTTCTTCTGCCTCCTCGTCTCCTTCCCCCTCGGCCGGCGTCATAATGGCATAGCGCCGTTCATCCACTTCGATGATGTCGATCAATTCGAATTGATGTTCGTTCCCTTCCTCGTCCACCAGGGTTACCAGGTCGGTCGTCTCTTCGCGCAAGACCAATCTCCTCCTTACGTAATCGGCGCGGGGCCCGGCCCATGACCGCGGCCTTTTAGCCTCCACGTCTATTCTTCCCTTTCCTCCCGGGCCGATGCGGATCCGTGGATCCGGTCGAGATAGCCCTGAAGGATCAGCGCTGCCGCGGTCTTATCCACCACCTCCCGCCGCCGACCGCGCGGAACCTCCATGGCCCGTAGTCCCCGTGCCGCCGCCACCGTGGTCAACCTTTCGTCGGCGAAGTCCACGGCCAGCCCGCTTACACGTTCGAGAGCGCGGCCAAAACGTTTGGCGGCCGAAGCGGCCGGACCCTGGGTTCCGTTCATGTTGAGCGGAAGACCGACGACGATCATCTCGGCCCCCAGCTCTTTTGCTTTGGTGGCAAGGTAGGCCAGGTCTGCCGCCCGGCCGCGACGCTGGTAGACTTCGAGGGCCTGGGCGGTCAATCCCAATTCGTCGCTTATCGCGAGACCGAGGCGATGGGTACCGTAGTCGATGGCCATGATCCGCATCCTTAAACTCCCTTTAAGCATACTCCAGCCGGGACACGGAAGCAAGATCGAAAATAAACCGGCCGGAAGGGGCCGGGGACGGATTTCGTTTTGCCCTTTAAAAGGCGGGTGCTTTGGCGTAGGCCAACCGGATGCGCCAGGCGAAGCGGGGTAAGCGTTGCCCGGGCGGCAGGTCGATCCGGACCGCAGCTACCTCCGGCAGACTGAGCAGGGCAGCCCGCGCGGCCGCCACCGTTTTGCCGCGCAGCGTCTCGAAGAGACGTTTACGTTCCAGGCGGCCCACGGCGGTGTAGGAGGCAAAAATCTCCAATTGGGACCTGGTCGGGGCCAGGGCCGTATCGCGAAGTTCATCCACCACGAAGGGTTCTTCGTCCACGATGAAATGGGCAGGGACTTCGCGGCGGGCTTTTTCTTCGAGGAATTTCTGGAGGGTGGATCGGGGTAGCACGAGGACCTGGAGGCGGTAAGGGAGGTTAATGCGCACGCTTTCCCCTTCTTCTCCCACCCCGGGCGAGAGGGTGGCACGGCCGGGGGCGAGGGTCAACGAATTAGCAAGGAGGATCCGCTCCGGTCCGGTCAGCTCCTGCGCTTCCTCCGGGGCCCGGAGTTCCATCTCACGGCGGGCTTCGTCGCGGGCCATCTCCGCGTCTTCCGGTGCCACCACCGCCACGCGGCGATCCGTTCCGCCGGTGAAGCCCTCGGGGTTAACCACTTTGAGATGCCGGGCCAGGGGACCGACGATGACCGTTACCTTCCCCGGTCCCAGGTTCCCCTGACTACCCGCTTGCTCGGCCACCACCGTCGTGGCGGCCCGGCCGCTGGTACTGCCCACCCGGAGACCCAGCAGATAATCGTGCTTGGCCGGAGGGACGATCACCGCCGTTTGGGTCCGGAACCGCAATCCGTTTACGCTTTGGAGGATGGTTCCCGCCGGGACGGTGATGGACGTGGTGTTTTCGTTCACAAAAATCACTTTACCCTGGGCCGGGGTGGCCCCTTCCAGTCTGCTGCCGGTGGTCGCCCTTTCGTAGACCACGAGGCCGGTCCGGTGAAGAAGGATACCCGGCAGACGCCCTTGTACGATCTCATCCTCGCGGTAGGCGGGAGAGACGAGGACCATGGCCTGGAGATTAAGGCGCCGACGGGCCGGGACGATTAAGACCGTGGGCCGGGGAAGGAAGAAGAAGAGCCCACTCAGCAAGACGAGGAAGAAGGCAAGGGCGAAACCCCAGAGGGGTAAAAGACGTCGGGTGGCCGGTTCTTCGCGGCCGGCCGCTCCCTCGCGGTCGACGGGAAGACCGGTCGTGACATGCAAGCCCGCCGCCGCAGCCCGGTCTAAGAGTTCACGATCGGAAGAGACCACCGTGAGCTCCAAAGCGTGTTTCTGGGCATAGAGGGCCAGAAGTTCCCAGGCGGAAGGATGGCGAAAGGCCCGCGCCCGCCGGGGTAAGAGGAGGACCACCTCTCGCCCTTGTTTTTGGGCCAGGCGCAGGAGAAGATGGGGCAAAGAACGGAAGCGGGAGACGCGGATTAGCTCCATCCCGATTCCTCCTTTATGGACGAGGAGTGTTTTTCCTGCTGAAGATAAACGAGGGCCAAGCCCAGGTAGATCCAGATCGTGGCCGCCACCACCACGCCGGAGTCATTGGCCAAAAGACCGATAAAAGAGGTGACCCACATGCCGCGGACGGCCGTCACAAGGTATCCTCGGCGTTCGAAATAAACGGCCAGACGTCCAGGAGGATAGGCCAGTGCCAGAGGGAAGAGCAAAAGGAGGCCGAGGAGGACCCATGACCAGGCGGTATAATTCAGGATGCGCCGGACCACCAGCGTCTTGCTGCAGAGGACCGCCCAGAGGGCCGTGAGGCCCTCCACCCTTACCCGCAGGAGGAGCTGGCCGAGATGGGAGGTTTCCCGTCTTCCGGGAAGGAGGTCGTAGAGGATGAGCAGGGCCAAAAGGGCTGCGGTTCCGTAAAGGAGGCCCAAAGCCTCGCGCCGTCCGAGGCGTCTTCCCTGCAGAAGGAAATAGGTAGTACCCAGACCCAACACGGCGGTGAGGCCGCCACCGATGTTCGCCCCGTAACACGGAAGGGCCACGATCAGCGCCGTGAGGGCAAACAGTACCGCTACTCCCAGTCGGTTACGGAGGGAAGACGCGCGATAAAGGGCAGAACCGGCCAGGATAACGGTGCCCAAGACCACACCGAGGTATTCATTGCCCAAACCGTAAAAACGGGCTCCGAGGAGCGGCGAGTAACCGAGCAGGGACCGGGCGAGGAGATGGGAACCGCCTATGACATCCACCAGGACGGGGCAGGCTACGAGAAGACCGGCCAAGGCCAAACGTTTCCGGGAAGAAGGACAGAACTTCGCCAATAACCATCCGCCGCCCAGGGCAGGGGGAAGGACGGTGAGGAAAGTCCACCATAAGGGGCCCAAAGGCCACAGGGCCCGTATGAGAAGCACGACCGGTAAGAGGGTGAGGCCGAGAAAAATCGTGGCGGCGGTTTTTTCCGAAAAGCCGAGGCGACGGCAAGACGGAGTCAGGGCCAACATGGCCGTGATAAGAAGAAGGAGGCCGTAAGAGAAAAAGAACGGTTCACGTTGCCCGAAGTTCCGGACGACTTCGGCGTAGAAGCCGGGGAGAAAGGAGGCGGCCGCGCCGGGGACCACCGTCAAGGCACGGCCGGTGGCAAGGAGGACCGGATCCAGGCCGCAACAGGCGGCGATGGTGGCGGTGAGATCGTAAGGAGTCAGAAGACCCGCCTGCCGGGTGGTGAAGGAAGATAAAAGCCCCGGCGGGAAACCCTCTCCCCAGAAGACGACCGGTACCAGTCGTTCGCCCAGGGCGATCCGGGCCAGGGGTGGCGAAGCGGCAAAAAGAAGGATGGTTCGGGGTCGTCGGGAGGAACGCATCAGATGCCCGAGGAAGCGATCGATCCGCCGTAGAGTCGAGGAAAGGTGGAGGGACAGCATTTTAGGGGTCAGGGCCGAACTTTCGGCGTGAAGGCGCGCCGGATCGCCCAAGATCACCAGGATAACCCCGGCTTCACCCGCCAGCCGGTCGTAGTCCCGGGCGAGGACTCCGTAGTCCGTCCGTCGACCGCCCGGGAAGAACGGGTCGCGGCAGAGGGTATCCCGGCCCACG
>JAAYXC010000247.1 GCA_012516115.1 Bacillota bacterium
ATATCTTTCCGAAACCCATGGGCCTTCGGGCCACGGGGGATCGCCGGCTCGCCTACGCGGTGGGGTTGGCGGTGGCGCGGCAGAGCCGGGCGGTAGGGTTTAATTGGATTCACTCCCCGGTCCTCGCCATCAACGTAAACCCGGCCAATCCGGAGATCTGCACCAGGGCTTATTCCGACCGCGTCGAGGAGGTAATAACCTATGCCGAACAAACCTGCCGCGGGCTGAAAGAGGGCGGCCTGATCGCCACCGGCAAGCATTTTCCGGGTCGAGGCGACTCCGCCTGTGACGCCCATTACGAATTGCCGGTGATTACCGTCGACCGAGAGACGATGCTCGCGCGAGAACTCTTGCCCTACCGGGTGTTAATCGAAAAAGGTCTCCTGCCGGCGATCATGATCGCCCATAGCATCTATCCCGCTTTCGACGAGGAACATGTGGCCACGGTCTCCAAGAGAATTTTAACCGGGCTTCTCCGGGAGGAACTTGGCTTTGAAGGGGTGATTACGACCGATAGCATGACGATGGGGGCCATCGCCAACAAGTACGGGGTGGCCAATGCCTGCGCCATGGCCCTCGAGGCCGGCGCCGATCTGGTGCTAATGAAGGCAGAGAACAGGCTGGTGGAAGAGACTTTCACGACCATCCGACGTTTCGTGGCCGAAGGCCGGATCGGCGAAGAAGAACTGGACGCGAAAGTCTACCGCGTACTCAATCTCAAGTACCAATACGGTCTCTTCCATCCCTGGTCCTTCCCGTCCGAAAAGCCGGAGGAGGTCATCGCCGATGAAGGCATCTTGACCCTTTCGCGGACCGTCGCCAGGCGCTCGGTCCTCATTGCCAGGGATCGCCGGGGTTCGCTCCCGCTCAAGCGAGATCAGCGTCTCCTCCTGATCGAGCAGGCCACCAAGACGCCCAACGACCTCTACTGGCACCCGGGCACTCTCTATAAATATTGTCTCTCCTATAACAGGAACGTGGCCTACCTCGAAACGGCCCACGTACACGACGAGGACGATCGGCGGCGTATCGCCGAGGCGCTCCCGGAGTTCGACACCGTGGTGGTCACGAATTTTTACCGACGCGATCTGCTATGCAACAACGAGACCGTCCGTTGGCTGGCGCAAGATCCGGCGCGAAGGGTCATCGTGGTCACCAATACTCCGTACGAATTGAGCATCCCGGTCGAAGCGGACACGGTGATCGTGACCTTCGCCACTTCGCCCAGGAATCTGGAAGTTGTGGCCGGGGTGCTCTTCGGCCAGATCGTGCCCGAAGGGGAAGGGCCCGTGGCGTATCGCCTGCCGGATTAAATCGGATTTGCGAGACCGTCGAGGTTCCTCAGCCTCACCTCCGGCCCTCTCTCGTAGAAGGGGGTGATACCCCTGAGGGGTGGCCGGAGTGGGCCCTTAAAGTCGGTTTTTCTTCGTAATCCCAGTTTAAAAGTCAGTGATGTTATTAGGAAGGGTAAAGTAAAAGATGTTTTTAAAAAAGATAAAAGCCACTACTTTAGAAAACTTAACACG
>JAAYXC010000248.1 GCA_012516115.1 Bacillota bacterium
AAGGCCTCATCTTAAATGAAACAAAGAACTTCGTCCCCGGGCGGCCTCCGGTATACCGTTTCCGGCACCTACCCGACCGGAAGCGTGAGGAACTAATCGCCAATGATCCCGCCTGGGGACGCATTGTCTGCCGGTGCGAGCTCGGGACCGAGGCCGAGATCGTCAAGGCCATCCGGAGGCCGGTGGGCGCGCGGAGTCTAGATGGGATAAAACGGCGGACCAGGGCGGGCATGGGCCGCTGCCAGGGCGGGTTTTGTTCACCCCGGGTGCTTTCTATCCTCGCCCGTGAGCTCGGGCTCGATCCATTAAAGGTCACCAAATGTGGGGAAGGTTCCGAGATCCTGATGGGCCGGACGAAGGAGTTTTTGCCCGAAGGAGGACTGAAGAATGGAGATAAATAAAGACCTGGTGGTCATCGGCGGTGGTCCGGCCGGCCTGGCCGCGGCCATTGAGGCTAAAAAGGAAGGTGTCGAGGACATCCTCCTTTTGGAGAGGGACGCGCGCCTGGGCGGGATCCTCCAGCAGTGCATCCATACAGGTTTCGGGCTTCACGTCTTTAAAGAGGAACTCACCGGGCCGGAGTACGCGGCGCGTTTCGTCCGGGAGTTTACGAAGCTGGGGATCGAGGCCATGCCGGAGACCATGGCGATCGAGCTTTCGCCGGCGAAGACCATTACCGCGGTCAACGCTCACAACGGCCTCCTTCACATCCGGGCGAAGGCGGTGGTCCTGGCCATGGGCTGCCGGGAACGGACGCGAGGGGCGATCCGCATTCCGGGGACGCGGCCGGCCGGGATCTTCACCGCCGGGACCGCCCAGCGTTATATAAACCTCGAGGGCTACATGCCGGGCCGGGAAGTGGTAATCCTCGGTTCCGGAGACATCGGGCTCATTATGGCCCGCCGGCTTACCCTGGAGGGCGCCCGCGTCCGCTGCGTGGCCGAGATCCTCCCTTATCCGAGCGGGCTTACCAGGAACGTCGTCCAGTGCCTCGAAGACTTCGGGATCCCGCTCCTCTTGCGCCACACGGTCGTCGATATCCACGGGACAAAGAGGGTGGAAGGGGTCACCCTGGCCGAAGTGGACGAAGAATTGCGGCCCATCTCCGGCACGGAAGAGTACGTGCCCTGCGATACCCTCCTTCTCTCGGTGGGGCTCATCCCCGAGAACGAGCTCTCCAAGATGGCCGGCATAGAGCTCGACCCGGTTACCAAAGGGCCCAAGGTGAACCAACAGATGGAGACCTCGGTCGATGGCCTCTTTGCTTGTGGCAACGTTGCGCATGTCCACGATTTGGTGGACTTCGTAACCTTCGAGGCTCAGACGGCCGGGCGGGGGGCGGCCGAGTACCTGCGCGGATACCGGCGCGCGGGTGGAATGATACCGGTCCGCGCTGCGATGGGTTTAAGATATGTCCTACCGCATTTTATCGATCCTGCCGGCATCCGCCGGGAGAAGCAGACTTTTTTCATGCGGAGCACAAAACCGATGGAAAAAGCCAAGTTGATCGTGTGTTCCGCGCGGGGGCCGGTGAAAATCAAGCCGTTGACTTACGTCCGGCCCAGCGAGATGATCACCATAGAGT
>JAAYXC010000249.1 GCA_012516115.1 Bacillota bacterium
GCATCATGCCAAAGCCGCTCCAGTTGATAGAAATCGCTTTCGCGCTGGAGCATAATGTGAACAACCAGCCAACCGTAATCAAGGAGGATCCACGCCGCCTCTTCCACCCCTTCGGCATGAAGAAGGGAGAGCCCGGCCTTGGCGAGCTCCTCGCGCAGATGGTCGGCGATGGCCCGGACCTGGGTCTTGGTCTGCGCGCTGCAGATCAGAAAATAATCGAAGACCGGGGTAAGATGAACGGTGGCCAGGACCACTGGGTCCGTGGCCTTTTTGGCCGTCGCCGCCTCTACGGCCAGGGAAAGTAGTTCCTCTACCTCCATCGCGCCACCGTCCTCATCCGGTTTAAAGTGCCGAGAAGTTCATTCCGGGCGGCCACCGTCCGCGGGTGGAGGAGGTAGCCCCCGGCGATCACATAATCGATGATGGCCTCAAAAGCGATAAGAAGAGCCCGGGAGAGATCGTCAAAAGCCACCGCCCGCGCCGCAGCGGCGGCCGACATGGTACGGCCGGGTTCCACGAAATCGGCCAGGAAAACGACCTTGGCCAAAAGCCCCATCCCCGGACCGCCGGTGATGTGTAAAGCCACGGCCGCCAGAAGCTCCGGATCGTCGAGACCGAACCATTCCCTGGCCAGAACCGCCCCCACCTTTCCGTGGAGAAGAAGGGGTTCGGCCCGTTCGATCTCATCTATCGTCAACCCGTGGGCCTCGGCCGTGGCCAGAAGTTCCTCCGGAGCCATCTCGCGCGCCGAATCGTGTAGAAGACCGGCCATTCTGGCCCGCAGGGGATCCAAACCGTGGGCCGCGGCCAGGCCGGCGGCGGTCTCGGCCACACCGAGGCTATGGGCCCAGCGCGAAGGAGAAAGCCGAGTCGCCAAGACGGAAGAAACCGTTTCGGCCAAATCTTTGCCGAAGATATCCATGTCGTTACATTTCGCCGTCCCCGGACCGGATCCTGCCGTGAAAACCGATTAAAACCAAGAGGGGAGGACTTGCCTCCCCTCAAGAAGTCTTTTCTCAAAGACGACCCTGTCGGGGCCGCGCTTCGTTGACCACGATCGGGCGACCGCCGAGGTTCCGGCCATTGGTCGCGCTGATGATTCTCTCCGCGTCTTCCTCGGCCACCTCGACAAAACCAAAACCGCGTGAACGTCCGGTCTCCCGGTCGGTAACGATCCTTGTGCTCTTCACCGTGCCCAAAGGAGCGAAAAAGGCGGCCAAATCCTTTTCCGTCGCCGACCAGGGCAGATTCCCCACGTACAACGTCTTGGTCACCGGGACTTTCACCTCACTTTCGCCGGCTATACCGCTCTTTGGGGCCTCCTCCATCGGAGGCCTCCGGCGATGGACGGCGCCATAGCCTAACCATGCGTCGGGCAGAATTAGTCTCTCGCGGCCTTTTCCCCCCTATGCGCCGCCGTCTTGCGTTTCGCCGCAATATAATCCTTTCTCCCGAATATAAGAGGCCACCCTTTCCGGAACGAGATAACGCAAAGAAAGTCCCCGTCGCGCCCGCGCCCGGATGGCGGTGGAGGAAATATCGATGGCCGGAGGATAAATGAGGGTTATCCCGGCCGACCACCCGGCTAACACGGGCGGGAGGACGAGTTCCGAACCGGGCCGGGCCGCGGCCAGCACGTGGACAAGTTCGAGCAAACGCCGGTATTCGTGCCAGGTGGGGAGTTCCGCCAAGGCATCGCTGCCGATGATGAGGTACCACGCGGCCTCCGGCCGGTCCCGCTGCAAGGCCGCCACGGTCTCCACCGTATAAGAAGGGCCCGGTCGGTCGATCTCCAGGGTAGAGACGGCGAAATACGGGTTATCGGCCACGGCCATCTCCACCATCCGTAAGCGATGGTGCGCCGCGGCCACGGCCCGTTGTTTATGGGGCGGCTGCCCGGCCGGCATAAAGATCACTTTCTCCAGGCCGAAACTCTCCCGGGCCGTCTCGGCCAAGACGAGGTGTCCCAGATGGATGGGGTCGAAAGTGCCGCCCAAAAGACCGATCGCCGTCAACCTCATGCCCCCCCCTCGTTGCCTAAGAATTACGACAAAAATGCCCCAAGTTCCTTCACTAGGGTCCGGCGGGCCGGTTCCCCGGCCCAAATTCGACGTTCTTGCCGTAAAAAAATCGACAAGGGCCAAGGGACAAGATGAAAAAAATACCGACAGGCCAGGCCGTAGTAGTCCTCGGGAAAAAGGAGGGCGGCCAAGAGACCCTCCCATTCCTCCCGGCCGATGGTCGGACAAGCGGCCCGGTATAGTTCGAGGGCGGCCACGACCGTCCGACAAGAAAACTCCAAACGGGGTAAGTAACGGACCAAGAGACGATAAACGTCCCGCATGGGTTCGACGGCCACCAACCAGCCAGGATTCTTCAGTCTTATCCTCCCGTCTTCGTCGCGGTAGAAAAAGCCCCGTTCGATCTTTTCCAGACCCACCGTTTCTCCCTTTATCCCCGCCAAAGCCGCCGTCAAAGCGGTGAGCGACCTCGCGGCTTCCTCCCGGATCGTCTCGTAGCGGCGAAGAAAGATCCGGTCGAATTCCGTAGGGTGCAGGCGCCGGGCGGCCACCAAGGCAAAACTATCCAGACGACGGATCCTCTCGCGCCAGGAAAAAAGCCAAGCGCGACCGGGAAGAAGGGGGACGGCTTCGCGCCTTTCTTCCGCCCTTCTGCGTAAGCGGGCGAGAAACAAGAGCAGGTCCGCGAGATCCCGCCCGGGCTTCTGGCGGGGAAGCCCCACGCCGGGCCACGCAGTGAGCAGGACGGCGCTTCCATCCTCGAGAAGAAAATAACGCTTGCCGCCTCCCGCTTCTACCGGTAGCGGCGGGGCGATCATTTCCGCCAGCGCTTCCGCCCAATCCAGGACTCCCGGCAGGGAGGAAGGTGGTAGACGCCAGAGCCCGGCCGTCAAATTTCCCCGGCGAAAAAGGATAAACGACGTCCCCACCCGCCAAGGGGTCACGTTCGTCAGGCCGAAACCAAGGAGTCCGTATTCCCACCATTCCCCGGCCACCTTCAACCCCCCTGCCGCCGACGGCCCAGCGGAGGCGGGAAGGGCCGCCAAACGAGAAGGGACGGGGTAGGGA
>JAAYXC010000250.1 GCA_012516115.1 Bacillota bacterium
CCGCCGCCAAACCGAGCATAATGATGGAAAAAATACCCACGGCCACCATAACCTCGGCCAGGGTGAACCCCCGCTGGCCGCGCTTCCCCAGGAACATTCTCATTCGGCCCACCCCTTTTGGCCGGACGATCTCTTGGCATCCTAAAAACACGAAAAAATAATTCTATCTTTTCATCCTAAGCATAAACCCCATTGGAGCTTATGTCAAGGAAATGATTACCGATGCCAAAATAACGCCGATTCCGGTTCAAAGAGAACGGTGGGACCGCCACAGCGGCCCCACCAGGACTAAATTAACCGTTCCTCCGGCCGGTCCCTTCTTCAGAGACCCATAATTGCACAGTATATGGGAATGCACTAGCACCTGTACCGACATGGATGTTGCATCTAACCCAATAATTGTTGATTCGGGTAGGAAGTGTTCCTGATGGAGGATTTAAAGTAGCATACTGTGCCGGATCCGAAGGAATAGTTACAGTGCCACCGGGTTCATACGTGTAAGTTTGAGTGGCGCTCGCGGCAGCGCCAGTCCCCGGAGCCTGGGGACACTCGCGTAGACGAAAGAGCGGATGACTGCTGTCAGTGCCGACTAGATCATTATTCCATTGGTCTATAGTAGGGTAGCTTTCAACGTCCGCATACCAAGCCTCCAATTGTGTACCGATGTTTTTAAGATTCGACATGCAACTGGCGATACGGGCGCGTTCACGCATCTGCCGGAACTGCGGTAGGAGCAACATGGCCAGGACGCCGATGATACCCACCACCACCAGGAGCTCCACGAGGGTGAAGCCCTCTTGCCTCCTTACCGCACGGTTGATCTTGGAGATCATCCTTGTTCACCCCCTTTCCTCCTTAAACTTTGGCACCCCCGCCCGATGAGGACCCGGGCAGGAGCGATATCTCATCCACCTTCCCGGAAGATCCAGGGAAATGGATGGGATTCCACATCAGATATATCGGATGACCTGGGGGAAATGTTTATACCTTTTCCTTTAACTCACCTCCCGCCCTGCGGGCACCCCCCTCTCTTCGATCGAAGAGAGGGGGATTTGGGGGCAAGTTCCATATTCCACGCTATTCCCCCATCACCTGCATCATCTTGGCCATCGGCATGAAGACCGAGAGCAGGATCACCGCCACCACCCCGGCCAAAAAGACCGTGATCATCGGCTCGATGGCGGCGGTGAGGTTTTTTACCGCCATGTCCACTTCCTCGTCGTAGAAATCGGCGACCTTCATCAAGAGCGAGTCCAAGGCACCCGTCTCCTCGCCGATGGTCGTCATATGGACGAGCATGGGCGGGAAAAGCTCGGTTTTCTCCAGGCTCAATCCCAGCGAGCCGCCGGAGCGCACGGAGCGCGAGACCATATCGAGTTTCTCGGCGGCGACGACGTTGGTGACCACGCGGCCGACGATCTCCAGGCACTGGAGCATGGGCACGCCGCTCGCAAGAAGCGTGCTGAAGGTCCGGGCGAAACGGCTAGTGATCATCTTCAAGGTAAGGGGGCCGAAAAGCGGCAGACGGAGCATGAGTTCATCCTTCTGCCGGCGGCCGGTGGGCGTACGGACGTAACTAACCACCCCGAACGCGATGGCCCCCAGGACACCGAGGATATAAAGGATGTTCTTTTTGAGAAAATCGCTCAACGACAAAAGAAAGCGGGTGATGAAAGGCAACTCCACGTTGGCACCGGAAAACATCTCGGCGAACATGGGCAAGACGAACATGATGAGCGCCGCCGTAACGCCCACGGCCACGACGAGGACGATTACTGGATAGGTCATGGCCGACTTGACCTTGGCGATCAAGGCCGACTCTTTCTCGAAGTGCTCGGCCACGCGATTGAGAACCCGATCCAAGACGCCTCCGGCCTCGCCGGCCTCGATCATGTGGATCATGATCGGCGGGAAGGACTTGGGATGGCGCGACATGGCCCTGGAGAGACTCTCGCCGCTCTCGAGGGCGAAGCGAACGTCGGTCAGGACCTGCCGGAACCCGGCGTGTTCGCACTGGCGCTCGAGGATGCGGATACAGGGCATAAGCGGCAGCCCCGCGTTGATCATCACCGCGAACTGGCGGCAGAAAAGGGTAAGGACCTTGAGCGGGGTCTTTTTTTCTCGTTGCGGTCCGGCCTTGGTCTTGGCCGGCGCGGACGATCTTCCCAACGTGATGGTGGGTGATTCAATGAAAGGTTCGATCTTGATGGGATAAAGCCCCCGGTCCCGGAGCTTCGCCGCGACCTCGCCGATGGAATTTCCTTCTATGCGGCCGAAGGCGATCTCGCCCGCCTTGGAAGAAGCGCGATACTCAAAGAGAGGCATCATCCCACCGCTTTCCGCTTACCCTGGTCCTTCCGTCCCCCTTCTTCGGTCGAAGAAGGAGGGCAAGGGGTGAAGTTTCAGGGCCGAATGGCCCATTCCCTGCTGTAGCGGCGGGTTTTAACCCGCCACGAGAGAGTTCAAAGCGGCGATAACCCCCTGTGAACGGGGTACCAACCACTAACCCATCGCAAACGGGATCGCTGTGCCAACCGTTCGCGGTGGTCTGAAGACCACCGCTACAACATGGAAAGCCCTGCGGGCTTCAACCCTCCCCCGGTCCTTCCGGACAGTGGCGGTTCGGCGAACCACCCCCACGAACACTAGCCCTCTCCCCCGGAAGAGGCCGGAGGGCCTTTGTTTGGTTTTCCCGTTCTCCTGGAAACCCTCTCCCCTGAGGGGCAAGGGGTGAGGGAAATACCTAAACCACGTTCGCCAACCGCTTGAACTCCTCCGGATCGCTGGCCCGCATGAGGGCCTCCGACAACGAGATCAAGCGACGGGCATACAGGTCGCGCAGGCAGGAATCGAGAGACTGCATCCCATACTTGGCCCCCGTCTGCAGGATCGAGTAAATCTGGTGCGTCTTTCCTTCGCGGATGAGGTTCCGCACGGCGGGGATGGCCACCAGCACCTCGCAGGCCACCACCCGTCCCACCCCGTTCATCCGCGGGACGAGCTGCTGGGAGACGACCCCCACCAGCGTCGCGGCCAGCTGCACCCGAATCTGCTGCTGCTGGTGGGGCGGGAACATATCGATGATGCGGTCCACCGTCTGGACCGTGTCGTTCGTGTGCAGGGTGGCCAGGACCAGGTGGCCGGTCTCGGCCGCGCTGATGGCGGTGGAGATGGTCTCGAGGTCGCGCATCTCGCCGACCAGGATGACGTCCGGGTCCTCGCGGAGCGCGGCGCGGAGGGCATCCGCGAAGCTCTTCGAGTCGGTCCCGATCTCCCGCTGGTTGACGATGCTCTTTTTGTGATGATGGAGGAACTCGATGGGATCCTCCAGGGTGATGAGGTGGGCGGAACGTTCGTTATTGATGATGTCCACGAGCGCGGCCAGGGTGGTGGACTTCCCGCTCCCGGTGGGACCGGTAACGAGCACCATCCCCCGCGTTTTCTCGATGAAACTCCGTAAGGTAATGGGAAGGCCCAGTTCTTCCAGGGTCTTGATC
>JAAYXC010000251.1 GCA_012516115.1 Bacillota bacterium
CCCCAGGGGACTCCGGCAAGGGACCACGCTAAACCCCAGTCTCTGCATGAAACGGGCGCCGCCGGAATCCGAAGTCGGGGCGAAGAGCGCCGTTACCCCGCCCACGGCCTGTACCGTACCGAGGCAGGGGTTGCGCCGGATCTCTTCTGCCACGGCCTGGAGGGAACGCCCAAAAAGGCGCTCGGCCCGTTTGGCCCAGGCCAGGGTTGGCCCCGAAGGAGGAAAAGGAGGCAGGTGTTCGTTCCATAGGTGGAGATAGAGGACGGGCGCGCCCTCCTCCACCACGTGGTCGGCAAAAGATAACGGGTGAGGCGCCCGTCCCAGCTGAAGGCGGAGAAGACAATCCTTGTCCGAAGAGAAGGCAAAGACGCCGGAACAACGCCGAACGATGGCATCCAGCCAAAAGACCAACTTGCGCAGGACCAATCTTCTCTCCCCTTCTCTTCTTGTTTATTCATTCGCCGGGACAAGCCCGTTCCCTTTTTTCCGGCCAAAAACGGCCTGGTTCTCGATTTTCCGGGGGAGACGGCAGGTTTTCCTCCGCCGACGGCGAATCTTTTTGGCCGGTAGCAAAAGGATAACTCAGTGCACAAGGAGGATGGAGTATTTCAATGCGCGAACTCGTCTTCGGCGTCCTCGGCGGACTGGCCCTCTTCATCTACGGCATGAACCTCATGGGTGAAGGTTTAAAGAAGGTCGCCGGGCAAAGGCTCCGCCAGATCCTCGAGGCAGTGACGAAGAACCCTCTCATCGGCGTGATCGTCGGTACGGTCGTCACCGCCATCATCCAAAGTAGCAGCGCCACCACGGTCATGGTGGTCGGGTTCGTCAACGCCGGGCTGATGAGCCTGACCCAGGCCATCGGGGTGATCATGGGGGCCAACATCGGTACAACCATGACCGCCCAGCTCATTGCGTTCAAGATCGGCGACTATGCCTACCCCATCGCCGCCCTCGGGTTCGTCCTCTATTTCTTCGGCCGCCGGCGCCAGCTGCGGTCCACGGGGCAGGTCATCTTGGGCTTCGGCATCCTCTTTATCGGCCTCAACATCATGTCCCATGTCCTCAAACCCCTCGCCACAAGCACGGTCTTTCAACACTGGATTACCAGCCTGGGCCGCCATCGTCTCTTGGGCGTCCTGGTGGGGATGGTCATGACCATGATCGTCCAGAGCAGCAGTGCCACCATCGGGGTACTCCAGAGCCTTGCCTCCCAACCGGTGCCAGTAGGGGAGACGGTGCGGGCCCTCATCTCCCTTCCGATCGCCGTGCCCATCCTCCTCGGCGACAACATCGGGACGACCGTCACCGCGCTCTTGGCCAGCATCGGGGCGAACCGCGCGGCCAAGAGGGCGGCCGTCTCGCACACCCTCTTCAACGTCTTCGGCACCGTCATCTGCCTTCTCGTCTTCCCGCTCTTTATCCGGTTCGTTTATTTGATCTCTCCCCATCCTCATCTCAACGTCACCGAAGCGGACGTGATCGCGCGCCAGATCGCCAATGCCCATACTCTTTTTAACACCCTTAACACCGTCTTATGGCTGCCCTTCGTGGGCGTGTTGGCCTGGATCGTCCAGAAGATCGTCCCCGGCGAGGATGAAGTGGTGGAAAAAGGGGTCAAATACCTCGATCCGCACGTGGTCGGGAACGCCGAGGTAGCCCTGGGTCTCTCGGTCAAAGAACTGGTCCGGATGGGCCGGCTGGCCCAGGGGATGCTCTCCGAGGCAGAAAAACTCGTCACCGCCACAGGGGGTTCTCCGCCCAAACCCGACCTGGTCTTGCAGGCCGAAGACACCTTGGACGACCTCCAGGCCCGCATCATCCACTACCTCTCGGTCATCGTGGCGCGCAACACCCTGACCGAGCGGCAATCGAACCATCTGGCCAACCTGATGCATGTGACGGGAGACATCGAGCGGATCGGCGACCACTGTACCAATCTGGCCGAACTCGCCGTCTATAAATACGAAGAGAAGATCGCCTTCTCCGAAGCGGCCCAGAGCGAACTGAAAGAGGTCTTTGCCCTGACGGCCGAGATGTTCACCCTATCCCTGGAAGGGCTAGAGCAAAAGGACCTTCGGGCGGCGGAGAAGGTCCTGGAGCTCGAGAAGGTCATGAACGATCTGGAGAAGAAATGCCGGGAGAACCATATGGCCCGCCTGCGGGTCGGCATCTGCAGCCCGGACTCGGCGGTCTGCTTCACGGAGTTGATGAAGAACCTGGAGCGGATCGCCGACCATTGCAACAACATCGCCGAGGCGGTCCTCGACCGGCGGCCTCATACCCTGGTCCGCTAGGCCCTGCCCGAGCAGTCTCCCGGCCGCCACTCCGGAAAATCCCGCAGGAACGAAGCGGTCATTTCCTCCTCGGCCGCGCTCAGGCGGCCTTCCACGAACTCGACCCCCAACGCTTCAGCGAACCCTTCCTGGACGGCCGCGGCCACGCGGGCGACGTCGAGCCCGGGAAGGAAGGCAGAGAGCCCGGCGGCCGCCCGCGCGAGCCGCGCGGCCTGGTCTCCCTCCTCGCCCGTGGCGCGGAGGACCCCCGCCAGCCGCGCGGGAGAAAAGGCCAGGGCAATGCTTCCGTGCTGGAGAACATCCCCTCCTTCCCGGCGCTGGGCGCTCCCCGCCACCTTCCGGCCGGCCACGACGAGCTCGTACCAGGAGGGACCGGCGAAACAGGCCGGGCTGCGTGACCCGGCCCTGGCCGGGACCGCCAGCTCCGCCGCCAGGCCCAGGCGGCGCAGGCCGGCGAGAAGCCCCCGGCTCAAAAAAAGATAGGAGGGCAAAACCCCCGACGGGAGGCCATCGCGTTCGCCCATGACCACGGCATAGGTGAGATCGCCTTCGTGGAGCACGGCCCGACCGCCGGTGGGCCGTCTTACCACCCGGTAGCCCAGCCGGGCGCAGGCGTCGAGATCGAGCTCCGCGAAGTCCTGAAAACGGCCGCAGGAGACGGCCGGCGGTTCCCAGGTATAAAAACGCAACGTCGGCAAGACCAGCCCCTGCCGGTAGGCATAAAAGACGGCGAGGTCCACGGCCATGTTCCGGGCCGGCTCGCCGGGACTAAGAGGCAGCAGGCGCCAAGGCCGCGGCATGGCGTGCTCCTTCGCTTTTTACTTCGACCAGGCCCTCAACGAGGAGCTTATAGGCCACCTCCGGGGCGATGGCGGCCAAAAGCCCCATGGCCGGAAGGAGGTAGTCCCGGTCCACGTAATAACGGGGAGCCACCGGCCGCATGCTCTCGGGGAAAGCCGGATCGAAAGCCGCGCCGGCCAAAATCCATCCCGGCCTCCGGCTGCGGACGATCACCCCGCCGGTGCCGATGACGAGACCCACTTCGGAGAGATCTTTGCCCCGCAAGATGTGGGACGGACCGAAGGGAGTAAGCCGGGTCTCGCATACTCCGGCATGACGCCTTGTGGCCGTGGCCACCGCCGCGCGACCGAGGGCTTCATCGAGCCGTTCGCCTTCCGGATCGCCCGGCAGGTAACCCGGATCGCGGACGCGGGCCTCGATCCCGGCCATGATTTTCTCCGCCGGTAACCCGGCCAGGGCGGCCAGGACCTCAAGCCCACAGGCTTCCAGCAAACCCGCCGCGGTATGGCGCATCCCGAGATCTCCTTCCACCGTCCGTTTGGCGAAGGGTTCCGGCAGGCCCTGCCGGCTCATCTCCGGGCGGCTCGGTCCGCCGGCACAAAGCGAGTGGACATCGGTGGTCGCCCCGCCCACATCCACCACTAAAAGTTCCCCCAGGCCGGGATGGCCCTCTCCCGGGCCCCGGGCCAAAAGCGCGGCCGCGCGCAACGCCGCCGCCGGGGTCGGGAGGAGGAAACCATCCAGCATGGCGGCTACCTCTTCCCACCCCCTGGCCTTGACGAACCGCGCCATGAAGATCTGCCGGATGGCCTCCTGGGCGGGTTCGATCTGAAGCCGATCCCGTTCCGGCAGGACGTTCGGGACCACCACCACCTCCTTCCCCCCGCGCCGGAGGACCGCCGCCACCTCCTGGGCCACGCAGGCGTTCCCGGCCACGATGACCGGGGCCTTCAACCGCGATCCGGCAAGGCTTGCGGCGTTGGCCCGGATGGTGGCCTCGTCCCCACCGTCCGTGCCACCGGCGAGCAAAACGATGTCCGGGGCCATCTCCTCGAGACGGGCTATATCTTCCGGCCCCAGCTTATAAGCAAAACTGCCCAGGAGACGGGCGCCCGCACCGAGGGCGGCCAGACGGGCGGCGGCCACG
>JAAYXC010000034.1 GCA_012516115.1 Bacillota bacterium
ATTAAATAATGATCAATTTAAGACCCATCTATGGCTATTAAAGTCGCAAAAAAATATCACCTCCTTTATCCAGCAAGTAGTTTTGGTTTTAAAAGTATCTTTTATCTTTCTATTTTAACATATTTGCTACTCTTAAGGCTGGCCAGTCGGGTCTATTCTTCCTTTCCATGCGACATACACCAGCTGTGGTGTTCATCCTTGAAACCTTGAAACTTAAAAGGCAATAAGCCCGACCCACCCCATGCGTCGGAAAACCAAACTTGGTTTTTGTTTCTCAAAAAGTATATTCGCCGTCCCTTTCGATTCTCCTGCCATCACCGGAAAAATTTTTGTCGGGTCGGGTTTCATCTCGAGGGAAGAAGAGGATAAACAAGGAGACGCAAGCAGTCAAAGCCCAACCGTAGGCGCGTCCCGGCCGCACAAGTTCCAACTTTCTTTTTGATGCAAATAAAGAAGTTTGAGAGAATGGCGGAGTAATTCTCGACCGCAGGCGAAGACGACACAGGCCACCGCTTCCCGATAAGGACAATTCCTAGGGGAAACGGGGGGCGACCTCCATCCATACCCAACGCCCTCTTAACCATCCGAACGCGGCCGCATTTCTGAGTATTTCCCGCCGTTGGTCGCGAACTCCTCCGCCCCCCGGCCGCGGTAGACACGGGGGACCCGGTCGCCGATCATGCAGACGACCTCGTAGTTGATGGTCCCGAGCTTCTCCGCCACCTCGTCGGCGGTGATCTCCTCCCCGCCCTGGCGGCCGATCAAGACCGCTTCGGCCCCTATGGAAGTCTCATCATCCCCCAGGTCCACCATGGCCTGGTCCATGCAGATGCGGCCGACCATGGGGTAACGTCTGCCGCCGATGATGACCTCGGCCTTCCCCGAGAGGAGCCGCGTCCACCCGTCGGCGTAACCGATGGGCAGGGTGGCGATGGTCGCCGGTGCCTTGGTATAGTACACATGGCCGTAGCTGATGCCGGTCCCGGCCGGAACGCGCTTGACGAAGACCACCCGGGCGTGGAGGGAGAGGGCGGGCCGGAGATCCACCCGGAAGAGATCCACCTCGGGCGAGGGCCGCAGGCCGTAGATCATGATCCCCGTCCGGACCATGTCGAGGGGCGCCTGGGGGAGATCGATGACCGCCGCCGAGTTGGCCAAATGCCAGAGGCCGGGGTCGATCCCGGCCGCCCGGAGGCCGGTGCATACTTCCGAAAAAAGACGGAGCTGGCCCAAGGCATGGGTCTTGTCCCGCTCATCGGCCCGCGCCAGATGGGAAAAAATGCCGCCGAGCTCGATCCCGGGGAGATCGGATAGCCAGCGTACGAAGGGAAGGACCTCCCCCGGCGAAAGACCGATACGACCCATCCCGGTGTCCACTTTCACGTGCACGCCGATCTTCCGGTCGGCGGCCGCGACGGCCAGGGCTTCGGCCGCGGCCCGGTGGCAGATGGTGGGGGTGAGACCGTACCGCACCACCGGTTCCGCCTGTTCCGGTTGGAGGGGTCCTAAAACGAGGATGGGCGCCGTGATCCCCGCCCGGCGGAGGGCGATCCCCTCCTCGGGGAGCGAGACGCCGAGCCATTCGGCCCCGGCCGCAAGCGCCGCCCGCGCCACCGGGATCGCGCCGTGGCCGTAGCCGTCGGCCTTGACCACGGCCATGATCTTGGTATGCGCGCCCACGAGCCGCCTGACCTCGGCGACGTTGTGCCGAATGGCGTCGAGATTTACCTCGGCCCAGACCGGCCGGATCAACTCCGGGTAACGCGACACGTGTTTTTCACCTTCCCCATGGCCGCCGGGACGGCGTCGGCCACCTCGCCGGCCAGGATCCCTATCCCTCCGCGGTCCGCGGCGGCGATCTCTCCCGCCAGGCCGTGGAGATAAACCCCGACCACGGCCGCCGCCACCGGTTCCATCCCCTGGGCCATCAATCCGGCGATGACCCCGGTCAAGACATCGCCCATCCCGCCGGTGGCCATGGCCGGATGGCCGGTGGGATTAAGCCACGTCCGCCCGTCCGGCGCGGCCACCACGGTGGGGACGCCTTTTAACACCACCACGGCCTGCCAGGCGGCCGCCGCCCGCTCGGCATGGCCCACCCGGTCGGCCTGGACCTCCGCCACCGGGATCCCCAAAAGGCGCGCCATCTCACCGGGATGGGGGGTCAAGATCCACGGACCGTGCCCACCCCGGGCGAGTTCCAAGGTAGTGGCCAGGACGTTCAACCCATCGGCGTCGAGGACGAGCGGTCCCCACCACTCCGCGGCTACGGCCAAAAGGAGGGCCCGGGCTCCCGGACCCTGTCCGAGACCGGGTCCCAGAGCCAGGACATCCGCGCGGGCAAGCCAAGGGGCAAGCGTTTCCGCCGCTTCCGGGGCGAAACCTCCGTCCGGCCCGCCCGGCAAGGTCCCAAGCATTATCGCGGCCGTCTTCTCCACCGCCGCAAGGCCCGCCGGCAAGATGGCCGTCACCAGCCCGGCGCCGGCGCGCAAAGCCCCACGGGCGGCCAGAAAAGGCGCGCCGGTGAGCCCCGGCGAACCGCCGACGATGAGGACCCTCCCGGCCAGGCCTTTATGGGCGTCTTTCGGCCGGTCCGGCAGAAGGTCCGCCGCATCCCGTTCCTCTATTATACGGCGCCGCAGCTTTTCCTCCCTCGCGACGAGGGGGAGAGAGATGGGAACCACCACCAGCTCACCGCAGTAAGCGGCACCCGGATAGAGGAGACACCCCAGCTTGGGTAAAGCAAAGGTGACCGTAAGGGCGGCCCGGACCGCCTCACCCCGGACGGCGCCGGTATCCGCCTCGACCCCTGAAGGGATATCCACGGCCACCACCGGCCGCCCGGCGGCGTTGATCGCCCGGATGGCCGCGGCGGCCCCCGGTCGCGGCGCACCGGAGAAACCCGTGCCGAAGCAGGCGTCGAGGATGACATCTTCCTTTCGAAGGATTTCCCGGAACGCTTCTTCTTCCTCCGGGACCCGCCGCAGCAAAAGCCCAATGGCCCGGGCTGCCTTGAGGTTGACCAGGGCATCGCCGCGATAAGCCTCCTCTTCGGCTAAAAGCCATACCTCTACACGATGGCCACGGAGATAAAGGTGGCGCGCGGCGACGAGCCCGTCTCCACCGTTGTTACCCGGTCCACAGACTACGGCCACACGAAGCGGTGAACCGTAGCGGGCCTCTATGGTTCCCGCCACCTCGCGGCCGGCGTTCTCCATCAAGACCAAACCGGGGAGGCCGTACTCCTGTTGCGCCGCCGCGTCAAGCGCGGCCATCTCCCGACCGGTCACAACAAACACCGGCTTCCCCTCCTTCCAAAACCGCCTGGGCCACGGCATATTCCTTCGTATGGCTGATGGAAAGATGAACCCGTTCCACCCCCCGGGCCGCCAGGGCCGTGGCGACACGCCCGTGGGCGTGGAGAACCGGCGCCCCGTCTTCGCTGGCGAGTATCTCCAGTTCTTGCCAGGAAAAACCGCGCAAACCGGTCCCGAGGGCTTTGAGCAGGGCTTCTTTGGCCGCGAAACGGCCCGCCAGACGGAGCGGGTCACCACGGCAGAGCCTGCGTTCGGCCGGTGTGAAGAGACGGACGAGGATACGCTCCCCCGTGCGTTCCATTCCCTGCCGGAACCTCGCCACAGCCACCAGGTCGAGACCGATACCGACGATCAGGAAGCATCCCTCCCGCGGCCGGAAACCCGGAAACGTTCCGGGGGGATGATTTTCTGGTAAAAATTAGAAAGAGGATTCTCCAGGCCGTAGTCTTTATAATTCAAAAGGGGTTCCGTGCCTCCGACCATAAGATAACCGCCCGGCCGGAGGGCGCGGCAGAGCCGGCGATAAAGCCCCTCCTTGGCCGCTTCGGTGAAATAGATGACCACGTTCCGGCAGAGGATGAGGTCCCAGTCGCTCCCCGGGTCATCAACGAGGAGGTCGGCCTGGCGGAACTCCACCATCCTGCGGATCTCTTCCGCCAGTTCGAAGCCGGAACCGCTGGCATGAAAATATTTGGCAAAAATAGCGGCCGGAATATACCGGACTTCATTGGGGGCGTAGATTCCGCTCTGCGCCCGGCGGAGGCTGACCCGGTCCACGTCCGTGCCCAGGATGTAGGCCCCCGGCCGGTAGCCCGACTCCCGGATGATGATGGCCACCGTATAGGGTTCCGCGCCGTTGGCACAACCGGCGCTCCAGATGCGGAGCCGCCTTCCCGTCCGAAAGAGCTCCGGGAGGACGACCTCGGCCAGTTCGGCAAAACGCTCGGGGTTGCGATAGAACTCCGAGACATTGATGGTGAGCTTCTTCTTGAACTCCTCGAAGCGGGCCGCGTCGGTCCGGAGGACCCGAAGGTATTCGTCGTAGCCCGTAAGCCCCCAGAGCTTCATCAGCGAGTGGATCCGACGATCCATCTGGTGGCTCTTGTACGCCGAAAGGTCGAGACCGGTCAAAAAGCCGACGATCCTCTTGAACTCTTCGTAACTTAAGCCCATAATGGGATCGTTTTTTCGCCTCGATAACCCTTCATTCCTGCCACATCTCCCCCTCCTCCTCCGGGGTTTGCGGATCCACATGGACGACCGTGTCGGCGTTCATCTTGGTGGCAATGCGCCGTTCGACTTCATCGGCAATGCCATGGGCCCGATGGACGTCGATGTCGGCCGGGACTTCCACATGGAGGGAGATGGCCCGCCGCTGCCCGTAATCATGCACGGCGACATCATGGACGCCCAGGACTCCTTCGACCGCCGAAGCCTCGTCCCTGATGCTGGCCAGCAACCCGGGACCGGGAGAAAGGCCCACCAGGGGGTTGGCGGCCGAGCGGCCCACGTCTAAACCGACATAGATAATGAGAAGGGAGACGCCCAGACCGAAAAGGCCGTCGAGCCAGTAAAGGTTAAAGAGCGCCCCGACGATGGCCAGGGCCACCAGGATCGAAGCGATGGCATCGCTCCGATGATGCCAGGCATCGGCCACAAGGGTCTGGGAATCGATGCGGCGCCCGAGCCAGATGGAGAAGGAAGCCATGAGCGCCGTGACCGCGCCCGAGACCAGGAGAACGGCCACGATGGGAAAGCTTCCGGCCACCGGGGCAGGTTGAATGAGCTTGCGCACTGATTGAATGAGGAAGTCCCCCCCGACCACCACGAGGAGGATGGCGATGATCAGGGTGGCGATGTTCTCGACCCGGCCATGGCCGAAAGGATGCTCTTTATCCGGTGCCCGGCCGGCGGCTTTAAACCCGATCAAAACCACCACCGAGGTCAAAACATCGGAAAGGGTATGGAAGGCGTCGGCCACGAGCGCAATACTCCGGATGGCCGTCCCGAGAAAGAACTTGACGACGAAAAGGGCCATGTTGCCGAGGATGCTGACCCAAGCCTCGAGAAAACCCGCGATCTGCCTGGCCCGCTCCTCCGTCCCGGCATGGCGGGTAAAGTACGCGTAAATCCGCTGGCAGAGTCGCCCGGCCAAACCCATCTTTGCTCCTTCAAACCCCATGCTCGATGCCCCTTCCGGTAAAATTTAAAACTTAAAACCAACGCGAAATAATGCCCCTGAGACTACGAAAGGACCCATGGGCAAACCGCTCGGTTTGTGTCCCACAGGTCCTTACC
>JAAYXC010000252.1 GCA_012516115.1 Bacillota bacterium
CGCCTGGATCATGATTTCGGCCGGCAAGTCGGCCCGGGAGCCGTGGCGGGCTAAAATGGTTTTGGCCACGGCTAAAGCATGGCGCTGATCGGCCGGATCCATCTGAAAGAAGAGGAACTGGCCTCCAGGGCTCAGGTGCAAACGGACGAATTCCTCGTCCTGTGGGGAGAGCGTACTCTTAAATCGCCGCCACACCTCCACCATCCCCCGCCCCTTCACGGTAAATAATATCCCGTCAGGAGGTAAAAAAGGAAACGCAAAGGGTAAACGAGGCCGCCGGTGACGATGATCACCACCAACAGAACGAGACCGATTTCCCGCATCCGTCGGTGGGCTACCCGAAGGCGCCCCCGTAAAAAATACCCCAGGATCCCCGCCCCGTCAAGCGGGGGCACCGGGATAAGGTTGAACAGGAAAAGCCCGAGGTTGATCGTGACGCCGGCCAGGATGAATTCTTGGACGACCCAGGGCGCCTGGAGAAACCAGGGGAGGCGGACACAAAGCCCGAAAAGACCGGCGAGAAAAAGGTTGGCCAGCGGTCCCGCCGCGGAGACGAGCAACACGCCCCGCGCGGGATTCCGATAATAGGAGGGATCGATGGGCACCGGGCGGGCCCATCCAAACGCATAGCCGCTTAAATAAGAGAGGATCAACATCAGGGTGCCCAGGGGATCGAGATGAACCCATGGAAGCAGGGTAAGCCGTCCCGCCCGCGCGGCCGTCGGGTCGCCCAGCCGAAAAGAGACGTAGGCGTGGAAGAACTCGTGGGCCGAAAGGGCAAAGAGAATGATGGGTAAAGAGAGCAAAAGTTCCAAAAACCCGGAGACGTCGATGGCGCCCAAGGGCATCTCCTTCCCGCGAGGAAGATACAAAGCACATTATAGAACATTATACCATATTCTCTGCCAGCCCGGCCTTTTTACCACCCGGGAAGGGCGGCTTCGGGATCGACGCCCGCCTCTCGCCGGAGTCGCCGCAGGAGGGCGAGAAAATCTTCCGGCGGCGTGCTGGTGAAAGACAACCGTTCCCCCGTCCGTGGATGGACGAACGATAGATACCCGGCGTGGAGGGCCTGGCCGGCCAGTCCCAGGGTATCCCGGCCCCGTCCGTAGACGCGATCGCCCACCACCGGATGGCCGATGGCGGCCAGATGAACCCGGATCTGATGGGTCCTTCCGGTCTCGAGCATCAAGCCCAAAAGACTGTAAGCGCCGAGCTCTTCGAACACGGTATAGACGGTCACCGCCGGCCGTCCATCGGCGATGACCGCCATCCTCTTCCGGTCGAAAGGATGGCGGCCGATGGGCATCCGGATCGTGCCTTGACCGGGCTTGGGTATCCCGTGGACCAGGGCCAGGTAACGTCGACGCATGATCCGTTCTTTTAGCTGGGCGCTTAAGGCCAGATGTGTCGTGTCGTTTTTGGCCACCACCAAAAGGCCGGTGGTATCCTTGTCGAGCCGGTGGACGATGCCCGGCCGCAGGGTTCCCCCGACGCCGGAGAGATCACGCACATGGGCCAGGAGGGCGTTGACCAGGGTGCCCCGGAGGTTCCCGGGCGCCGGGTGAACCACCATGCCCCGGGGCTTATCGACCACCAAAAGATCGGGGTCCTCGTAGACGAGGCGAAGGGGAATCGCCTCCGGGTCACATCGCGGCGCCTCCACGGGCAGCGGAACGAGGACCACCTCGTCCCCGGGATGGACGGTCTGGGCCGCCTTGGCCGGTCGTCCGTTCACCGTGGCCAGCCCGGCGGCGATGGCTTTCTGGATCATCGTCCGCGAGGGCCCGGCCCCCACCTCCATCCAGAACCGGTCAAGCCGCCGGCCCCCCTGCTCCGGCCCGACTATCCATCTCTGCTCCACCGGTTTTTTCCCCTTCCTTCCTCTGCCACCTCTTTTCCCGGCGCCAGATCTCGATTCCGGCAAGCAGGGCCACGGCCAGACAGGCCAAATGGGTCAGGCGCACGAAGCCGAAGAGGATCCGGCTGTCGCGGAAGGTTTCTACCACTCCCCGCATGAGGGCGTAGAGCCCCAGGTAAAGAAAGAACAAAAACCCCGGGAAACGACGGTGGTTCCTCAGGCGGTAAAGGAGAAGAAAGATGAAAAAACCCCCCAACGAGGCATAGATCTGGGTCGGATGACGGAGGGTGGGGTCTCCCGCCCGGCAGGCCAGGGCCCATGGAACACGGCTCGGCACGCCGTAACAACAACCGTTCAAAAGGCAACCGAGGCGCCCTATGGCATATGCCAGGGCCACATAGGGGACGGAAAAATCCACCAGGGACCAGAAGGGAAGTTTCTTGCGCGCCGCATATAACCGGGCGGCCAGGAACCCGCCGCCGAAAGCCCCGAAGAAGGAGAGCCCCCCGGCGCGAAAATCCACGATCTCCCAGGGCCGCGTCCGGTAGTAATCCCACTCCACTAAGACGAAGGCCAGGGGGGCGCCGAGGAGGGCGCCGACGGCCACGACCAGGGCGAGGTCGATGATGGTTTCCGAAGAGAAGCCGGCCCGGGGAGCTTTCCTTTGGGCGAGATAGACGACGAGCCCCACCGCCAGGGCCAGGAAAAGACCATAGGAATAGACCGGGAGGCCGAAAAGGGAAAAAAGAACCGGACGCATCTTGCCTCCTCCGGATCTCCGTTCGTGGGTTTGCTCATCAGTTCGCGATGGGCCGGGAGATTCCTCCTTGAAATCCGCTTTCCGTTCCCCCCTGCCCCGGTGGCGGTCCCGGGCCACCGGCAAACCGGTGCTAAACCCCCTAATCCGGTTCCCCTTCGGGGGTGCTCCGGATGAGTTTTTCCACTTCTTCCACCGCGCCCCGCCGTTCATGGGCATCGACGTAGAGCTCGTCGTAGGAAACGGCCCCGCCCACATCGGAAGGGGACTCGGAACTACCGTAACGGGCCACGTCCTGCCAGGCATCTTCGCCATCGTAGCCGACCGTCTCGGTGCGGTCGCGAAAACTCCGTCCGAAAGGCGGATAGAGGACCTCTTCCTCGATGGGACGCCATCGGGGCGGGTTATGGGCTTCCTCTTACCGCTGACAGGGCAGACAGAATTCGACGTACGGTAAAGCCTCCAGCCGGGCCGGGTCGATGGCCGCCCCGCAGGCAACGCAACGACCGTAGGTGCCTTCCTCGATCCGGCGGAGGGCGTCCCTGACCTGGCGCCGGAGTTCGCGGGCGTTATCCAGCAAGGCCAGGTCCTTGCTCCGCTCGAATGTCTCGCTCCCCAGATCGCCGGGATGATTGTCGTAGGCCGAAAGTTCCTGGACCGCGTCTTTCAACCCGCTCCGGGCGAGGTTCTCGTAAGCGCGGATCTGTTCTTCCAGATCCGCCTCCTCCCGGCGGAGGCGTTCCGCGCATTGCGCCAGGAAAGAAGGATCCACCGACCGTTCCCCCCGTTCTTCGGGGCAGGCCTTCAGTAAGGTAAATTGCGCAGGTGGAGTTGGACCAGGCGGACGATCTCGGCCACAAACTTCCCGATCACCGGGAGGTTTAGGGCCGCCAGGCGTCCCAGGAAGGTTAGGAAGATGGAGGTGACGATGGTCAGCCCTACGGCGATCCCGAACCCCCGGGCCAGGCCACCGAGGAAGTTCCACCAGAGCAACCGGGCCGGTCCGAACCACGATTCGGCCCGGGCCACCAGATCGGCCTTGACCAGGGAAAAAAGCAACCGGTCGAGTCGGGAACGGCGGGGCGTCCGTCGGCCGTGAACCCTGCGCAAGCGGCCCACCACCTCGGGACTATCCTTCCCCGCCTGCCGCCATCGAATCCGTCTCAGGAGGCGACCTTCGCCAAGCGGAAGGAGGCCGGATGACCGTTGATCTCCCAGGCGGTGAAACCATCCCCGACGGCGGGAAGCCGTACCAGTTCCACGGCCAGGGTCTCGCCCATGATGTACTCCCGATAGGCCTCCACCGCCTCGTTAACCTCGTCGTCCGTGACCATCTCCACCCGGATGCGATCGGTGAGGGCGAGAGCGGCCTTCTTGCGCATGTTCTGGATCTTGGAGACCACTTCCCGGGCCAGGCCCTCCAGGAGGAGCCCGCGGTCGAGATGGGTCGCAAGGACCACGAAGGTCCCATGGCCGAACTCCACCGCGTAGCCTTCCTTCTCCTCCGCGCGGACCTCCACTTCCTCCGCCGTGAGGCTAAGGGGAAAACCTTCGACCACGAGATGGAGACCACCCGTCTCCCGGAGGCTTTTGGCCACCATGGCCGGCTCCTGCGCCGCCAGGGCCGCCTCGATCCCCGGCAGCATCCGGCCGTATTTCGGCCCCAGGAGAGAGAGGCGGGGCTTGACGGTATAGCGCACATAGGCCTGGGGATCGGTCAGGTAATCGATCCTTTTTATATTGAGTTCCTCGCGGACGATCTCCTCCATCGGCGCCAGGACCGGGCGCAACCTTTCTTCGACCAGCATGAGGGACAGGGGCTGCCGGACCTTGATCCCCACCCGGTTCCTGGCCGCGCGGCCCAGGGAGACGAGATCGATGACCATCCCCATCCGTTCTTCCAGGGCCGCGTCGATTAATGCCTCGTCGGGTTCGGGATATTTTTCGAAGTGCACGGAGGCCATCCCGTCGGGGCCTTTGAGGTCGAGATAGATCTCCTCGGCCACGAAGGGCGCGAACGGCGCGATCAACCTGGCCACGGTCAAAAGGACCTCCCAGAGGGGCCGGTAGGCGGCCCTTTTGCTTTCGCCCATTTCCTGCCCCCAGAACCGCTCCCGGCTCCGCCGGACATACCAATTGGAAAGTTCGTCGATGACGAAGCTCTGGATGGCCCGGACGGCCCGAGTTAACTCGAAGGCCGCCATATCCGCGCGGACCTGCCGGATAAGGGAATGCAACCGGGAGACGATCCACCGGTCCAGTTCTTCCCGCACGGCCACCGGCACATCGAAGGAAGCGGGATGGAGGCCGTCGATGTTGGCGTAAAGGGCGAAGAAGGCGTAAACGTTGCGCAGGGTCCCGAAGAATTTGGCGAAGACATCTTTCAGGCCTTCTTCATCTAACCGGGTCGGCGTCCAGGGCGGTGAGACGGCCATGAGGTACCAGCGGGTGGCATCGGCTCCGTATCTTTCCATAAGCTGCCAGGGATCCACCGTATTCCCGCGCGACTTCGACATCTTCTGGCCGTTTTTATCGAGGACCAGGTCGTTGACGAGGACGTTTTTGTAGGCCGGCCGGTCGAAGAGGAAGGTGGAGATGGCAAGAAGCGAGTAGAACCAGCCACGGGTCTGGTCCACGCCCTCGCAGATGAAGTCGGCCGGAAAGAGCCGGTCGAAGTCGTCGCGGTGTTCGAAGGGATAATGCCACTGCCCGTAGGGCATGGCCCCGGAATCGACCCAGCAGTCGATGACCTCCGGCGTGCGGGTCATCTCTCCGCCGCAGGCACAGCGGAGGTGGATCCGGTCGATGTAAGGCCGGTGTAGTTCGATCCCCGCCGGGTCCACTTCTTCGATGGCCCGCGCGGCCAGTTCTTCCCGGGATCCGATGGAGGTAAGTTCTCCGCAGGACTCACACCGCCAGATGTTGAGCGGCGTCCCCCAGTAGCGGTCCCGCGAGATGGCCCAGTCCACGAGGTTTTCGAGCCAGTTCCCGAACCTCCCCTTCCCCACGTGCTCGGGGTACCAGTGGACCCTCTCGTTGCAGGCGATCATCCGGTCTTTGTAGCGCGTGGTGGCGATGTACCAGGACTTGCGGGCATAATACAAGAGCGGCGTCTCGCAGCGCCAGCAGTACGGATAGGCGTGGGTGATCTTCTCCCGCTTGAACAGTTTGCCCTCGGCCTTAAGATGCCGGACGATCTCCGGGTCGGCGTCGCGGACGAAACGGCCGGCCCAGGGGGTGACCTCCGGCGTGAACTTGCCCTCTTTGTCCACGGGTTGCAGGACGGGCAGGCCGTGTTCCTGGCCCAGCCGGTAGTCGTCCTCGCCGAAGGCCGGGGCGATGTGAACGATGCCCGTCCCTTCCTCGGTGAGAACGAAGTCCCCGCCGAAGACGTGGAAGGCCTTTTCCTCCGTGGTCCGCACAAAGGACAGGAGTTGTTCGTAGGCCCAACCCACCAGGGCCTTTCCCGGGAGTTCCTCGAGGATCTCCGTCTCCGGGCCCAGGACCGCCTCCAGCCGGTCGCGGACGAGGATGTAGACCTCTTTTTCCCCTTTCCGCCTGGCCCGGACGTAGGTGCAGTCCGGGTTCACGGCCAGGGCCACGTTGGCCGGGAGGGTCCAGGGCGTGGTGGTCCAGACGAGGAAGTATTCGTCCGCGCGGTCGCGGACTTTCATCCGGATGTAGATGGAGTCGATGGTCTCATCCCGATAACCCAGGCTGACCTCGTGGGAAGCGAGGGGCGTCCCGCAGCGGGCGCAGTAGGGCATGATCTTGTGCCCCTCGTAGATCAGACCGGCCTCGAAGTACTGTTTGAGGATCCACCAGACCGTCTCGATGTAGTCGTTCTCCAGGGTGATGTAAGGGTGATCCATATCGAGCCAGTAGCCGATGCGTTCGGTCAGCCGGCGCCATTCCTTTTCGTAGGCGAAGACCGACTCCCGGCATTTTCGGTTGAAGGCTTCGATACCGTAGGCTTCGATCTCCTGTTTCGAGCGGAGCCCCAGCTCCTTCTCGACTTCGATCTCGACCGGCAGCCCATGGGTGTCCCACCCAGCCTTCCGGTAGACCTGGTGGCCGAGCATGGTGTAATAGCGACAAACGGTGTCCTTGAGGGTCCGGGCCAGGACGTGATGGATCCCGGGCCGGCCGTTGGCCGTGGGGGGGCCTTCGTAGAAGATGAAGCGCGGTGCCCCCTCCCGCACGGTGACGCTCCGGTTGGGGATATCGTGCCGCAACCAGTAGGAAAGGATCTCTTCTTCCCTCTTCGGGACGGACGTTTTGGTCTCTGCTCCTTTGAAGCCCACGCGCACTTCCTCCGTTTCCTCCAAGCCTTCAAACATATAAAACGAGAAAGCCGCCCCGACAGGGACGGCTTTTTAAAACCGCGGTACCACCCGACTTAGCGCAAGGAAGACCCTTGACGCTCGCTCTTTGCCCGCTAACGGGGGCCACCGGCCATGCCTACTTAGAGGGGATCGCTCCGTTCGGATGGCGGCTCGAGGGGGATCTTCGCCGTCGGCGCGTCACCGGGCTCGCACCTCTCCCCGGCTCTCTGCGACCGCCCGCCCGGGTACTCGGCCCTCTCCTCGCCTTTGGGCTTCTCTAGTTAGCCTAGATTATACCGAATGGCGGCGGAGACGTCAAGCGGACGGGAAGCCCTCACCCCCGCCCCTCTCCCGAAGGGCGAGGGGAAATTGGCGCGGGGCCTTGTTCTTTTAATCAATCCTCGTCAAGGTCGACCGGCTCAAGGGAAAACCGTATCCGGTAACGCATGGCCTGAATACACCCCGGCTTGACCATTGTCAATGCATATCGCAGATTCTTCTTCTCGAGCTCCGACGAGACGATCAAGCCCTTGACCTCTTCCCCGGAGGAAGCCAGATGCTCGTTTACCCACCCCATGTAACGCAGAAGTTGGCGAGTACCTGGTCTGTAACCCTGCCTCTTTTTTTTGATCGCTACTCCCTAGTATTTAAAAAATCCTTATTCCAAAAGGGCTTTCAGCAAGGCGTCTCGTGCGTCGGTATAAAATTGAATGTTCAGCTTTGCCGCCATTTCATCGGAGAGCTCCATCAGCTGTTTTCGCACCGAGATCGGTATGAGGAGCGCCGTTGCCCCTTTTTCTACGGCGAGTTCTGCAATGTTAACCGCTTTGTAAATGGGTTCAATGGAACCACCTAAGTTGATCTGGCCTACAACAATAAGCCCACCTCGTATACTTTTCTGGAGCAGCGCGCTACACAGTGCTAAAAGGACACCCACTCCCGTACCGCTTCCACTTTTAGCGTTATCAAAAGCCCGAAGCTGCACGGTGAACTCATGTGACCGAGGATCGCGATCTCCCACGAGTTCTTTTGCGTGCGCGTATAGGTTCTGTTCTGCACACCTGACGCTTTCACGGAACGGCGGAGGAGGAGGTACATTTAGAATCTTCACTCCTGACCCAGGACCCACGGTTACATCGACCCGGAAGAGACCAGGGTGTTCATCGGGGGGGCCGCCCGTGCCGATCGTCCAGATCTGACCCGGCGGTAGAGGATCGGTCCCGATTTGGTTCTCACTTTGTAGTTCAGGTGTTGCAACAAATTTCTCCACACCTTCAGCACCCAGGTAATAGCTGAAATGCGTGTTGCGGAACTCCGCAGGACCGATACGTTTTTGCTGTTCCTTCACGCGCCGGCGGCATTCCAACGCGAGACGGACAGCCCACTCGAGATCCTCATCCGGCACAGGTGATTCCGGATTTGGATGTATAAGCTTCAACAGGCCCGAAACCGTCTTCTGAACAGCCGTGATATCACCACCACTTAGAGCACCGCCCCAGAACACGCGGTTTTGTAGTACTACGGCTCGGGATTGCATACGCAGCCGGTGCCAACACTCGGAAAGAAAATCGCTCACCAGACCGAAGTGATCGGTAAAATGCTCGAGCGGTGAGAGCTTCGGAATTTCCCAACCCGCAATATAGCTATGAATACGATCCATAAAAGCGGTATCGTTCCTCATCTCGGGGGGTAAAGCACCGAAGAGATGACCAATACGCTGTTGGTGTTCCACGTCTACCTCGAAATTGCCCACGAACACTATTCCGCCGTCTGCCCGGATGCTCTCCTTGCCGCGGCTGAACTCAGCGGATTCCATGTATCCTTTCATGATGTTCACGCCGTCCTTCTGGTCAAAGGAAACACCGGAAATCTCGTCGAAGCAAACGACATCGTACTGGCAGACGAGTCCGCGCTGCCCAGTGGCCATATTCACGAACATGCGTGCAACCGTCGTCTTACCGCCCGAGATAAGGTGCGCATAAGGTGATACCTGCTGGTAAAGATGGCTCTTGCCCGTGCCACGTGGGCCGAGCTCTACCATGTTGTAGTTACGCTCTACAAAGGGCACCATACGTAAAAGTATCATATCCTGCGCCCGGGGCGAAAGCGTATCGGGCTCAAGACCAATGCTGCGAATAAGAAACCTCTTCCACTCTTCCGTGGTGAAGAACTCCCGTCCTCGGTAAAGAACATCCAAGACTTCGCGTTTGCTGAGTTGGATCTCACGTAGACTAACTACCCCGAAAGGCCGACCGTGCGCTTCCTGGGCAATGGCGGCATCGTATTCGAGCTCCACCTCGGCGTAGAAACCACCGGTGAGCATTCGCTCATTCTCCTGCACCAGGCGGCTGTCGATCCTTACATCCGTGAGCTTCAGGCTGGGAAGTGTTACAAGGTACGAGTCCGTTTTGGTATCCAGTCGTGCCTGCACGAGATCGATGATTTTGACGGAACCTTGCTCGCGCGCCCGGGCCTTGAAGAGTTCCTCCTCACCGGCGCGAACCGAGCGGTTAGAAAGCTGGCGTTCCACGATCCGCAGGCCTTCTTCGATCTCGCGCTCGTCGGTGCTGGCACAGTAACGGCCTAGGAGGAACTCCACCACATAGGTCGGCACCGGGTATTGGGCCTTAAACTTGCGCACAAGCTCCTTGCGAAACACAAATCCCTCGAAGCTCCGCGCGGCGATTTGATCCAATCGATCGAGAACGAGGTTCATCCTTCACCACCTACAATTGTATTTTGCTTGGCCACCACGCGACCGGCCGCATCCAGCAAGACTACGACGGCCGCCATACCCTCGTAGTCAGGCTCATCTACGACGAGCGCAGCATGACCCTCTTTCTCGATGGGTTGAGGCTTAGCCTCCGGAAGGAGAGAACTCGCAGGGTCTCCCACCTTGGTACGAAGATCCACATACCAGCCTATACCGGCGCCTGTTACGTGTATCCGACAACGCAGACCCGTCCAGCGCACCGAGTCTATTACTGGCTGTGTATCTCTAGACGCTCCAGGACGGACGACCAAGTCCAACACCACGCACTCCTGAAGGCTAAGGCCACCGTGCGAGTATTCCGTATTCGCCTGGAAACTATCGATGCCCGGAGCCAGCACCACAATCACATCGGGATTCCAGTACCAGGGAACAGTTGGAAGATCGACCTTTGACCCCGGTTTAAGGGTGCCGCAACGTGTCCAACGACTCTCTACCAGATAATAGGGCATTTTTACCTTGGGCAGACCTCCCGGAACGAGCAACCATCCGTGGTCGGTTACAACGCGTATCTCCTTCCATCCCGCCTCGAAGAGGCTACGGATGCGATCCATGAGGCCCGCAATCTCCTCGCCGACACGGTGAGCCAGTTTCCATCCCTCTTTATGGCCCCGCCGATCGATCACGCCGAATTCCGTCCAACCCCGGCCCTCGGGATCGCCGGTTTCATCTGGACTAAGGACTTGGAAGCCACGGTCGTTCAAAAGCTGACGGAAACGATCTGGGGTGAGTATCTGAGCCGTGCCACGCAAAACGGGCTGGAAATCTTCTCCACTAGCTCCTTCCCCTGTGATCAGATCGGCCACCGGGGTAACCCCAGGCTTGGCCGTGGATGTGACCGGTGGCCAAGGAACCCAGCGCCAACTTTCTTCAACCTGAAATCCTTCTTTCTCAAGGAACGTTCGGAGGCGCTTGCCGAGATCCAACCGCAATCCATCCGCGAAGAGGACACAGGTCCCTTCGTCAATCTTGGCCAAGTTTTTAGATGGTGCTGCAAAAGCCTTTTTCGGGTTCTCGTATACGTACTTCTGGAAGCGCTCAGCTCCAGCCTCAAGCCAAGAATTGTAGACGGACTGAATGGCTGTTGTCACCGCGGCTACATCCTGGGCTTTGGTGACCTCGGCAAGTGCATCTAGGACGGCTGCATCGGCATGCCAACCCTCGGCCACGAAAAATTCCGCCATAGCCACGACATCCTCGCTACCTGGTGGTTTCTTTGTCGCCTCTGCAAGCCTCGCCAGATGTTGAAGCGCCTGCGCCAACGGCGCCTCTCCGAGCTTTGCCCAGACCCAAGTCCGCCGGGCACCGTGCGCGGCTTCGAGCTTTTCGATCTCCGACCTGGCAGCTTCGGGGGAAAGTTTCGCCAAGGCCATTAGCTCATGCCGAAGCTCATCTTCATCCTCCTCATTACATTGGGGCCAGCATTCCCGATAAAACAGGGACTGGTTCTCATGTTGTGGCTTCACCTTACGTAGAAGCCCCGGTAAGCTCGGATACGCCCCGGGAGCCTCGGCGAACCGCTCCCATACGGTTTCCCAGCTTCCCTCCCGTGCCCCCAGCTTCTCCGCACCTACTACCTCCCTATCCTTTTCCGGGTCGAAACCATAGCGATCCCGACAGGCCGCACAAAACGCCTGCCATTCCTCGGTTGTCCAGGTCTTTTGAGTTGATACGGGATCGTCAAGCCAACGCAAAAGCTCCCTGATAAGGTCGGGCTGAAGGAGTGTGTGAAAGTCCGCCGCGTAGAGTCGTCGCCCGCAGAGTTCCGCTACGGGTATGTCGGCAAGCTTGCCGAGCGCGTTCAAGAGGGCCTCGCGCGTTTCATCGTCACCGGCGATATCAAGCCCGAGGCCGCCACGCTTTGAAGTAAAAAAGGCATATACCGTCCAATCTTTCGTATTCTCTTGTGTAAACCATATGCCGCGGTATTGCAACTCCGCCAGCGGCTGAAGTTCGCGCGGACATTCTTCGATTGCGCGGAGCTCATGCCGGCTCACACCGGGAAGGTAAAGGATCGGTACCTTGTTTGGGGACCAGTCGGCCTCCGGCAGCATCCGCGCAATCATACACCTAATCCAGATCGCCGGGCCGGTTTTATTCTGCGGTGAATAAGGGCCTAAGGTCAGAAAATGGGGAAGCGCTTCGCGCAGCCGTGGCACTAGGGGCTCCCATTGACGTTCCTTATCGGTCCAAAGGATCACCGCCGGCGCGATCTCGATCTGTGGGTTGTACGCGCTCGCGCGCTGATCAAGAGCCCTCAGGAGTTCTTCAAAGACGGTGGCCTTTGTACCAGCTCGGTTCATATCAGAATCCGTACCGTTCCCTCCTCAGCCGGAACGCTTCGGCACTACCTTCCATGATGACTGTTACAAGATCCTTGATTTCAGCCTGATCAATGCTCCCCACACCTAAAAGCTTACCCATCCGATCCTCTACCCCTAAGGCGACGATGAGCTCTGCGTCGCCGTTGACGGGAATGATCGAATTGTGCGTGGCGACAATGATTTGGCGCGAGAACTTACGCTGGCGTAGCAGATTCACGACCACCTCATAGATATATCGGTTATCTAAATCAGCTTCAGGCTGATCAATAATAAGAGGTTCCTTGCCAGCCGATAGCAAGAGACTTAGGATTGCCGTACTCCGTTGTCCAACAGACCCTGTAATGAGCGGTTTAAACTCTCCTTCCGGACCTCGAACCCAGGCCTCTACAGCGTCTTCGGGGAGGAAGTACTCAAGTTCGTCCAGTCGAATCCGCTCACGGCGCGCGAGGGCTCGAAAGAAATATCCAGTCAATCCCGAATCGTTGTCGCCTCTCAAGAGCTTGGCAACAGCAGACTCAGTTACCGTAAGGGGATATCCTTGTTGTTCTGTAGCCTCAATATCTCTCCTCAAAGCCTTTACGAGGGCAGTAATTCGCTCCGGAATCCCCTCATTGGTGGCAAATACATAACCTACTAAGATGGCCCAGTCTCGCTCCTGAAGACCTGCCCCCCCAAACCATTCCTCGCGACGACTTTCGAAGTCGCCTCGATCACCAAATGGAATTACTTCGAGACGAACATCGGCGTCCAGATCCTCAAGTACCTTAGCCTGTTCTCGACGAAGAGCAAGACGTTCCTCATGAAGCCGGATCAGCTCGCTGCGCGCGTCACAAATCTTCTGCTCAACCTGCTCGATCTCCTGCGCGATCGAACGAAGACTCTGCACTTCACGTTCCAGTTCGGTCCGCTGATGGAGGAGCTTTTCATGTTGGCTAAAGTCAACGCCCCGCTCTTGCATCTCCTGACGAAGTACCTCGTACTCTTGCCGGGCATGATCATAATTGGCCTGCCATTCGGTTATGCATTCCGTCTTGATCACTTCCACCAGTTGGCGAAGCGCCTCGGCTTGTGTACGAAGCGCTTGAATGGTCTGGTTTAGACGTTCACGAACGCGCGCGGACACTTGATTTAACCACAAGGAAGACGGTGTGTGTGCAGGTATCTGGGGAAGGCCCTTAGCCATGTTTTCGGTATCAACCGCCTGCTGCTCGAGGAACGCGACTTGGGTTTCGATCTGGTTGAACACAGTGTCCAGCCACTGACGTTCGCGCTCGAAGCTCTCAAAGCGGGTGAGGATATCTTGTCGTCCTTCCTGTTCGAGGAATGCGATTTGGTCGTTGACCATTCGAAGTTCCGTTTCTCGTGCAGGGAGCGTCTTCTGTCGCTCCTTAAGTCGTGAACGTTCGGCCTGGAGCCGCTGTATCCGCTCAACAACTTCACGCCGGGCCTGTTGATTTTGAATTAGTCGCTCCCGCTCGATGAGAGCGTCCAACTCGGCACGTTGAGACCTTGGATCCTTGGCGATAGCCGCAATCTGGCCTTGCGAGAATATACGTGGAATGATGAGAGTGCGCACGTCAAGAGGTACTTTCTCTTCGGACGACTCACCAGGATCTCTCACGATTTCAATCCCGGCGCGAGTCCGCCGAACCCTATACCGGCGTTCGGCTACTACGATATCCGCTTCAAGCTCGAAATCAGGAAGAAGTGTCCCTTTGGTCTGTCCGAAGTCACGCATGTTTTTTTCCTGAAGTATTTCCATCACGTCAGAATGAATCTTTTGCATCTCTTCGCTTGTGGTACGGCCAAAATCTTCTCCGCGTTCCCGGCCCAAGGTATAACGCAAGTATTCTATCACTGTAGACTTTCCAGCCCCACGCCCACCAATAAGCGTCGTAAGACAGGCGCTGAATGGGATCTCTACTTCTTCGAAGAAATCCGTACGGCGAATCCTCAGGCGTTCAATACGGGGATAGGATTGTCCCGGAGGCCCATCAGCTTTACGACGTAATCGCGACTCAGGATCGAGAAGAGCGAGACGAATTCCTTCTACATCTGGAATTTCCATTTTAAGCCAAGTATAACAAGTACCAATTTCTTCATAGGCCTCAGGATCGGAACATTCGACGAGAGGACAATATTTCTTTTCTCGATAGCGTGCCCGCTGGCCATCCGTAAGCTGCTCCCAATCCTCTCCACGCCGCGCTGCATCCCAACGCCACAAAAGCTCCTTAAAGGCTAATGGAAGCCGGTCGTAGGGCCTTTTCGTTTGAAATCCATGCCAGTCCCGTCTGGTAACAACACGCTGGCGTAAGTGTCCTTTCATTTCCTCCCAAATGCTTGGGGTTATACTGCGATTAGAACCCTTACTCGTTGTCTCCTCAATTACCCCCGCAGATTCATCCGCATGAGCGGGGAGTATCACAAACTCTAAGTTTCGATCACCAGTAAGTGGACGGCAGAAATCGTAGAGTCTCCTTAAGAACTCGTCTACAGATTGCCCGGTAGCACGCGGAGTTCCTGTCCTCGGGTCAAATCGATCACTACAACCGAAAACATAGTCGATGGCACGATCAATAATATCGGCGTCGGTGTTTGCCGCGAAGATAACAAGGAAATGGATCGGCCTTTCGCCGCCAACGCTAAACTCAACACCTGGTAGAATGATGGGTATTTTCTGTCCCTGTTCCTGGGCATGTTGGACAAAGGAATCAAAGTAAGGCTTTAGGTATTTATAGCCGTCGATAGTGTTATGGTCTGTCAGCGCAACAAGATCTAGCCCTTGTTTTTCAATTGCCTGCCTACAGGCTTCGATGAATCGCTCCGCGATCTCTGCTAGCCGGTTGGGCTTCTCCTTTTTAAACGCTTCGATGGCCGCTTGAATATTTTCACCAAACTTTTTTTCAGGGTCGAAAGGTGTATGTACATGGAGATCGCAACGCAGCCACCGTGCTCCTGGAAGTAACCGATCAATCATTCGGTAGCCCCCTTTCTCGTTCCCCCAAGCCGCTCCCTCGCGGCGCGTTTCTCGGCATTCGTTAAATAAACATTGTTGACGCGCTCACCGGTGAAGTGCCCGTCTTTCCAAAACCAAGGGAAATCCTCTTTGGGGCGCAGACTCTCGGACTCTCTGCCCTTGTCTTTGTTCCATTTGATGTTGGGGTTCTTGCGCAATACACCGGCCTCGACAAAGGGGCGGATGTTTAACCGGACGCCGTCGTTCAAGTCCGGTTCCCAACCGATGGGCTGCTCGTGAAGCGGCTTCCAGCGGACAAAGATGTCATAGGGTCGCTCGCCCTCTAAGATTTGCTTAAGTTTCTGCTGCAGCTCCAAAGCGGCAGCGAGGCGGTTTTCGACGCCCCGTTCCCCTACCTTTACCCCGTGGAGCTGCTCTTCAATCCAATCTCCAAGTAGTGTATAGGTGAGACGCTCCAAGCGTTTGCGGTCAAGCTTGTGATAATTGACGAGTGCAGAAAAGCCATCACGCCGCCCATCCCAGATTTGCCAGATGAATGGCCGCTGGTGGAAGAGCCGGCAATGTTGCTCAAAGAAACCATCTCGAAGCCAGTCCTCGAGCGTCTTGCCGGCGAATCCCACTCTTTCGAGGAGCTTAGATAGGATGGCCGGACTCCATGGTGTTCCATAGGCGCGTGCCAAAACCCGCTGAAGCCGATCCGCCGCCGGCTGCTCGCCACGCACGGGTGGTATACATACGATACCGTCCTCATCGGCAAGATCTAAAAGTTCCTCACACCGCCGAACCCACTCCCGCTGCTCCTCGGCCAAATCCATCTCCCGATCCAGTTCCGCCGGCCAGCGGTAGCCCAAAAGCCGCGCCACCGCAACCTGCAGGACGCTCTCGTCCGTGCGCAGCGGCCCGTGCGCGGTCCACTTTTTCTCTTCGTCCCAAATCACAGAACCGCAAGGGTGCCCGTGAAAGATCCATTGAGTCGGATCATCGGAAAAAGGTTTGGGAAGGCCGTTGGGATACTTCTCCGCCGCGACCTTCTGCCAGTGGGCTAGGTCGAAAGGGACTTTCAGAACTGTCGCCGTCGTTATAGCAACTTTCTGATCTATCTGGCGCACCAACTCGCGGAATAACGGATCAAAGCAGAAAGCCGCAATAGCAGGTAAGTCCCTCTTGTTCTTCGCTATAATTGGGATAATGGCGCTGTCATAAACCTGGCCCAGGAAGAAGCACGTTGGTAAGGAACTCACACTACCGATCCCCACCCCATACATCCCTAACGCTCCCAAACCCTGAAGCCTAGCCATCATCGCGCCATCATTCTGCCAATTGATCAAATGGGTGCAGCCGTCGAAAGCGTGTGTGCATGACGCCGAAGATTGCATTAGACGCCAAGGTTGTAAAACTTTTGGCAACTCCCAGAAGCGAATACATAGGCGCTCGTTATCTCCGGTTTTAACTCCTTGGTAAGCGTGAGCAATACTAAAGAGGTAATCCTCTACTGGCTGAGCAACCAGGGTTATCCGTGCATCCGGATTCCTTAACTGGTCGTCCTGATGGACAAGGGTAATAGTTGTTGGCAGTTCACCAGCGAGAAGGGCGGCCTTTTCAGTGGCGTAGATAGGCCGCTGGCCTCGTGGGGCCGACACGTCGATACCAACCATCGTCGTTGTCTCAGCAGGTTTGACCGCCGACAGGATAAACAAGGCAACGAAAGCCCCAGCAGCGGCACCACTCTCGAACGCATGTTCACCTAACTGGGCTACAAAATTCCATGTCCATTGTTTAAGCAACGATTCGCGTAGCTTCTTGTAGGTCATGAGAAAGAGCCAGTTTTGTGGCAAAACTAGAGCTACCGTCCCATCCTGAGCACAGAAGTCAATGCACCGAAGCAGAAAGGCCGTTGCGAGATCTGTTTTGCCTGTCGGAAAATGTTTTTCCAGATAGACCTTCAGTGTCTCGTCCTGTTTGCTACGACCCAAGTACGGTACGTTCGTCGCCACCAGCGTGTACTTGCGTACCAAGAGAGCTGCGGCCTTGGTGAGCCCCTGAGCCGCGATGCCTGCCTCGGTGGCGATAGCATCACGCTTCACGTCTTCCCGTGTAAGAGCTTGTTCGAGAAGAGGTTGGAGCTCCCACCAATCAATTAGTTTGGTAGCATGTCCCTTGGTGGGATCAAGTAGGCTTACCAATATAGGGGCATAGCGGAATTCATCATAGAGCCAACCCATGGCAATGCGCAGGTTATTATTATGATGATTCGAAGCTAGCTTGGTCCAATCATCCTTCGATGCTCCTACTGCAAGCCCCGAGCAAGCGATGTGTAAATCCGGCAGTGGTCGGTAACCGCCAGCGCCGGGATAGGTCCAAGCCGTGAAAGCCAAATTAAAGGCCGCGATCTGGGTGCAACGCTCGTCGATCTCCAGGCCAAAAAGGTTCTCGTGCAGCACGGCATCGCATGCCTCGCGGACGGAAAGTCCCTCTTCGACGATGCGCATCGGCACGAGGATCCGGAAAGCCTCCACCAAGAAGTGTCCCGAGCCACAGCAGGGGTCAAGCACAGTAATCTCAGCGGCGCGTTTTGGCCACCCTTGGAAAGTGCCTGCCGCCGGACGCCAGGGGCCTGCTTCGCCTTCCCGAACGAAGCGCAGGTAGCTCCAGTCATAACCCGGAAGCGCACATGCCCGCCGCAGCTCTTCTTCGGATGCAGCGGTCTCGGCAAGCTCCGGATGCTTGGCCAACATCTTACCCGCCCACCAAGCACCCAGAGTGTTATGGAGCAAAAACTTCACCATATACGGCTCGGTGAAGAGCTGTGTCACGGCGGGAAGCTCGTCGGCGCCTATCTTCCGCCCGCCTTTGACCGCCTCGTTTATCTCTTCTTTGCGTTTCGCCTGCCAGAACTGGTATACCCAGCCCAGACTGTCATCGGCGGTAAAAACCTCGGCCGGAAGTCCGGCCAGGAGCGCCTCGAGTCTCTGCTGGTGTTCGGGGGCCAAGCGTACGGCGAGGACCGGATCGTCGGGGCGAAAGATGGCCGGAAGCATCCGGGACGCAAAGAGGCCGGCCAGTCCCCAGCCATCCTTCTCCCCGGCCTTAGCGGCAAGCTCCGTGCATTCGGCGAGGGTCACCGGCACGCCGAGCTCGGAATGGATCAGCAGATGGTTCTCGGCGAGGAAACGGGCAAAGAGCATCCGGTGCCAATGCGCGTAAGCGCACTCCACCACGAGACGGCCGATCTCCTGCTCGTCGTTCGGCTTGCCCGGGTCCCCGAGCTGGCAGGCATGAGCGCGAAGTTTGATACGTAGATCGCGTTCTTCAGGGGTCATCTCGGCGAAGGGTTCGGAACGATCCAGGGCCAGACGTTGCAGCCCAGCACGGGCCCCGGCCTCGGCTACTTCACGCGCCTCCACCACCGTTTTTTAGAGCCGACGTCTTAGGTTATCGGAAAGCGATGCCATCTCTAAGTCCCTACCTTTACACGATCACCGGGCCTTTCCCGAGCTGTTCGCGGAGCCTTGCCTCTACCTCTTTGAGCCAGGCCATGAGCTCTTCCTCCGTCCGGATGGTGGCAGACGGAAGAGTTACGCGGACGGCCTTTGGCTCAAGCAACTTCGTTGCTTCTTCGAGCGCCTTGGCGAAGCGCTGCGCAAGGGCGTCGCGCCGGGTAACCCAGGACTCAAGTGAGATCTCCGCGAGTGAGGCCAATAGCTCTTCTTCCGTGCCCACGCGGACATCGGGTACGCTGGCGATTCCGTGGCGACGGAGGATCTGGTCACGCTGCTCTGGCGTGAGGCGTTTCCAGACCTCCATGGCTTCAAGCTTCTGTTTCTCGGTCTGATACTGCGTAACATATGATTCTCGGGCCTGTTGGAGGGCTTTCCGCAGCGCCTGGGCAAGCTGACCGGCAAGCGGAGGAACAGGATCGGGATCGCTTAGAAGCGTGCGATTCGTGCGTATGGCCTCGATCTGGGGGGCGAGTTCGGAGTAGATGGGTAGTCCGCGTGCGTGTCCGGCGAGCTGCTCCAGGCTTTGCCAACGTGGAAGCCGCTTTGAGATGAGATCGGCACGCTTCCGCCACTCGGTAATGTATAAAGAAAGATTCTCCCGTGCCTCGTAAATTGCCATAAGCTGCTCGTTCCCGGATAACTTGAGTAGCTCGGTCAATAGCGGTGGGTTCGGCGCCGCCGGAAGGGGCGGGTCACCACCACCGGCCTGCCTGGCAAGTCCCTTCAACATCTGGAGAAACCGGTTGGCCGCCTCTGCTTCCTCGTTGGGGTTAAACTGAACGCCGGCTTCCTGGAAGAGTTTCCGTAATTCAAGCCGTTGTTGGACGGTAATCGTGAGGCTCTCTAGCCGGAAGTTGACCACCCCGATGTTCCGTTGGTCTAGTTGCTTTTGGTTGAGAACTTTACCGTCCTGGCTTGCATGGAGACGACCACTCCCGGCGAGTACGATTAAGGCTCCATCAATGGCATCTTGGGGCCAACCGTAAGGTGGAGCCGCAAAATGTTTGCGAATATCACGTCCATTCTTCCCGCCGGCGACAAAGGCCAGAATCTCCTTACACACTCTATGATCTTCAGGGTTGCCTTCATGGCCCACGATTTCAAGCGCATCGGCTGCCCCGGCCCTGGCGTGCTCAATAACTTTGTTCCATCCTGGGTGATCCGCATCGGCAAACCGCGGGTAAAGTCGTTGAAGGGCGTCTTTAGCGGCTTCTTGGACCTTTTCGGTCAGGTTTACCCCCATCTTCTCTATGCCGCCGGCCAAAATAACCCGGGCACTTGAGAAGATCTCTTCTAAAATCGCTTTACATTGTTGCTGGGCAAGACGTAAACGCGATTCCATACTGGCGCGTGCCTCCAGACCCTCCGGAGTGTTCGGATGGCCTTTGGCGTTTAAAGTCTCGCCCGCAGCCTTGGCGCTCGCAATATACTTTTTGAGTTCGTCAGCGGCGTATCGAGGAAGATAAACGGTGATAAGTGGGCTATCGGTGCCTGCGGCACGGGCATCGGCCAGAACGGACTTTTCGTCGTCGTTCCAGCCGTCCCGCACCCAGACGGGTACATCGGCGCCATCTGTGGGCGGAGGTTCCGGGGTGAAATGAAGCTGAATCTTGCGCTGGAGTTTGTACTGACCATGTGATAGCTTTACACCCTTTAGCGTTTCACCAAGCTGCGCACGCAGGAGTTCCATCCGTTCGGTCGCCAGTGCTGCTTCGTCGTTTTGGATGCGGGAGAGGCGATCTCGATACTCAGCTTCCCAAGCCGCGCCCTCAGGAGTCTGCAGGCGATATTCATCGCCCACGCGTGTGAGTGTACCGGCCTCGAACAGCTCATGAAGAAGCGGCGGGATTAGACGCCGCAGCTCCGTGCTGCCGGTACGAAGATCCTCGACAAGGAGATCCGCCAAGGTCTCCGGGGTCGCCCGTAGGCCTATATCGCTGCCGGCTTCGCGCGGAAGCTTACCGATAAGAAAACAGAGGGCGCATAAACGAGACTTGAGACGGCCAAGGTCGCTTCCATCATTGAGCCGTTCAATGGTCTCCTGGATCTGGCGCGAAAGGGCCCCAGTTTGGACCATCTGGGTTTTGTTCTGCTCGTAGATGAAGTCGGCGGCTACAACGGTACCAAACGATTTCTCGGCGATGGCGCGCATTGCTTCAAAGACGTTGGTAAGCTGATTGCGGAGCTCTGCCCTGGTCCCGCTGGGATCGATAGCCCGCATGGCCCGCTCCCAAAATCGACGGCGGGTGGGGAGCAACGGATAGTCAGCCACGAGGACGGCGTCATCTTCCTTGCGTGGCCCAATCCTTGTCCCAGTCAAGTGCCGGGAAATCTCCCCACTACACTCCTCAAGAAAGTTGCGGATCAAGGGTTCTTTATACGGCTTCTTGGCCAGGATGATCTTGCGGACCACAGTATCCACATCGGCGTCCGAAAGCTCTACAGAAAGTCTGAAACGGGCCTGAAGCTTCTCGAGTTGCGGGGTATTCGTAATGGCATTCTGACCCGTGCCAACGAAAAGAAGGCGTGCGCCGAATCTCTTCGAACAGGCCTCGGCCACCTCTTGAAGGCGATAGGCCCGGTCGGTGCTATTGCCGATGTACTGTTGTACCTCGTCGAGAACAATCAACGTCAAGGGGAGTGTGCTGCCGGGGCCTAGTGCCTCTTCGATGGTGGCTACCATATCCGCATCGGAAATATCGGCCGGACGCGGAAACTGGGCTTTGATCTGAGCGCGTACCTCCTTCTCGCTCTCGGCGAAAGTGGGATCCACTTGAAGGAGCGCCCTGGCAAGGATAGGCGAGACGTAAAGATCATGGAGTTCGCTTTCAAAGCGCCGCCCTTCCCCTTCGACGATCTGTTTCACACGGTCGAAAAAGCCATTCTTCTTTAAAAACAGAATAAAACGGGCGGCGGCATAGTCATGCGGTAGTCCCATGGAACGAAAGAGAATACCCAAAAGGGCCAGACGAACGCTATCACCGGCCCCTGCACCAAGTTTTCCCCCTGCGGCATGTAGGCCGCCGAATCTTTTCCCTTGGGTAGACACCTCACGAAGCAGAGCCTTGATTTCCTCGGGGACCTGCGCGATACCGCGTGCCGTGGCCCCGTCCGGGAATTTGAAATCCGTCCATAGAAAACGTAACATCTTAACGAAATGGGACTTACCGCTCCCGTAGAAACCACTCACCCAGACCGCCGGTTGTTCCTCATGGCCGAGGTTATCTAAATAAGCCTGGAGGATACGTTCAAGACCCCTAGCATACTGCCCCTCGCATACAAATGTCTCCAGTTCGTAACGAAGTGTCCGAAGTTCTTGCTCGGATCCAGGGTCTACGACCTCGGCCACGCCTTGGTTAACCAGGCGATTCTCAAGCGGATCCTTAAGAAAGACTTCTCGGACCTTCATACCTGCCCCACTCCTTCCGCGGCTGTAATCGGTACCGCGTGGTAGTTCCAGCCGTCACGCGCATCAAGCAGACGGTAGTTATTGTCTTCGTAACTTCCGGGAAAAAAAACCAGCAGTCGGCCTCGGATGTAATCTTCGACCATCTCCATTAATCTCGATGCCTTCATAAACCCAAAAAGCCCAGCCACACCGAGAATAGCCACAATGGTCATCTCATCCGCCGCCTCCAGCTCACTGCGTACCCGGTAGGCGACGAATCGCTCGAACCCAGGATGGGGGGAGGGAAGATCTTCGGGTGACTCGAAATAGAACTCGCGGTACTCCTGTTGGGACATCCAAGAAGCAAATACATTTGTCAAATCGCAGAGTCGCCAACCATGTCCGGCATCCTTGGTCGCGATCTCGAAGCTCGAAAGGTTCAGTCGTAATCGACGTTCGTCGGCCGGGTCGTACACGGCGAACCAGATGCGCTGTGGCTGGGGGAGCGAGAGATCCCAAGGAAGGGAAACGTAACGCGCATAGTTCGTACGAAGTAATTCAATCCGATTCACGAAGCGCCTCCTCTTCTTCGGGGGTAATGAGTTTCGGAAATCGTACGTCTACAACCGATCCTGCACGGCGGAAATCGATCCACCCTCGCCGCGCGGCTATGGCCGCAAGATCGTAAAGAGTTTCCTTGGGTGTATCAAGGAGCGCGGTCCATACCGTTGAAAATAACGATAGGCCCCCTGCACCTGTAAGCCGCCCCAGGACCAAGGCATATGCAGTGGCTTCGGGCGTGACAACGGGTCGCGCACGCCTGCGAATCTTGTTGCCTACAAGGTGGCCCGACTGAGTCCAAGAAGAACATATCCGGTTCCCTATTGCTTTCAGGTTAATCGGGCTGAATCGGTTGGGAGCCTTCATCCGAATGGCCTCTATAAAATCTCCAGGGGTTACAATCGAATCGATCGGAGCCTGTAAGATCACTGGAACAGTCATCCTTAAAAGCGGATCGCGAGCGCATGCGCATAAAATGGCAAGTAACGGGCGTCCCTCCGAGTCGTTCTCCCAGAGTTGTCGAAAACACCGGAAAACAGCCAACCTAAGGTCGAAACCATACAATACGTGGAGCCTTCTCCACGTCCAGATACGGGTGGACACTGTACTTTTTCCCAATACGTTTTCTTCCACGATCGCGATGCGGTAGTCATCAGCTGTGGCATCGGCAGGGGTCGAAGCAAGAAGTTGGCGTAGATCCGCCAGCATGATGCTGCGGCTGGTATGAACACCACGTTCCCCTGAACGAAAACCAAATCGGTCGGGGAATTTTATACCATTCGAAATACCTGTATATATGGCTGGCTCAGAATCGGTGGTCATATTTATCCTCCAGGTCAGTTAAAATTAGGATAAAAAGGAAATAGA
>JAAYXC010000253.1 GCA_012516115.1 Bacillota bacterium
CAACGTCTGGGTAAGGATTATTTTTGTCATGTGGAAGAATCACCGGCCCTACGATCGTGAAGTCTTCCTGACCGCGCAAATGGCGCATCGACGCCAGGTGGCATGATTTTTCACCCCCTTCCCCCTTGACATAGAAGGTCTCTCTAAGCTTAGAGAAGGGGCAGCCCAGAGGATCGGGGGTGAGTTGGTCGGACACCTGGTGGGTGAACGCTAATGTACGGTCTATACTTTGCGTGAGATCGGGGGTTTTCGAAATCCGGGTTTAACGGAGGCGCGAGCCTTTAGGCGATCAAGGGAGGGAAGGTCGCCTCCCAGGCGGCGACAAGCTCGGCCAAGGGGATCTTTACCCTCTCCGGGCCGTAGGAGAAACTCAAAGCCTCTTCTTCCACCACCCGGCCGATACGCCGCCAGGGTAACCCGGCAAAGAGGGTGGCCGGATCCTCTTGCGCCTCTATTTCGACGATAAAAGCTCCCACCGCTTCGGCAAAGAGTATCCCATCCCAACGGCCACCTATAGCCATAAGATCGATCTCGGCCCCCATCCCTCCCCCGTAGGCCATCTCGAAGAGGCGGAGCAAGAGCCCGCCCTCGCCGATGGCGGAAGCGGCCAGGACGGGGTTTTGCGGCCGCTGGTAGAGTTCGAAGAGACGTCGGAAGAGGGCCAACCGGCCGGCGGCCCATTCCGGTCCAGCGTCATGGAGGAGGTCCCCCCGCGTGCCCAAGGTATCGAGATAGACGGAGCCACCGAGCTTATCCGGCCAGAGATCGCCGAGGAGGATGAGTTGATCACCGGGCCGGCGGAAAGGTTTGGTCACCAAGCGGGTAACATCCGGTATCCGCCCCAAGGTGGCAACCACCAAGGTCAAGGGGACGTTGATGACCTTGCCGTCGGCCGTCTGCATCGTGCCGGAACTCGAGTCTTTACCGGAAATAAAGGGCATTCCCAGGGCGACCGAAAGATCGGCGATGGCCTCGACCATCTGGCAGAGGGCCCAATTGACCTCGGGCGTGCTCCGGGGGGTATAGAAGTTATCGCACAGGGCCAGGCAGGAGGGGTCGGCCCCGACGGCCACGGCCTTGGCCACGGCTTCGAGGACGGCCAGGCGGGCCAGGCCCGCGGGGTCCACTTCGCCGTAAAAGGGATTGAAGGCGACCGTGCTTACCACCCCTATCGACTGACCACGGATGGGCGCACAGACGAAGGCGTTGGTCGGCATGCGACCCGTCCGGCCACCGTAAGGACCGATCACCGTTCGGCCCTGGACGGTGGAATCGAATTGAAAACCGGCCGCGGACTGATCGCAGCAGTGATAGTGGGCGAGCACGGCCTTGACATACTTGGGTAGTTCGCTAAAGGCTGGAGGTGGTGGGGTAGGAGAAGCTTGCCGCAGCGGCGGCCGGACTTCGGCCTCCTCGATGGGGCAGGCCCCCCAGAGGAAGTCCATCTCCAGGTCGACGACGGTCTCCCCGCGCCAGACCGCCCGGTACCGCCGGTCGCCGGTGAAGCGGCCCACCTCGGCGGCCATGACATCGTAACGGGCCAAAATGTTAAGGGCCTCGGCCAATTTCTCCGGCGGTACGGCCAGAAGCATCCGTTCCTGCGATTCGGAGAGGAGGATCTCCCATGCGGTAAGGGAAGCGTCCTTCAACGGGACGCGATCGAGGTCCAAGAAGACTCCGGTGGCCTCGCCCATCTCCCCGGCCGCGCAGGAAAGTCCCCCGGCCCCGAGGTCGGTGATGGACCGAATGCACCCTGCGTCACGGAGAACCGGCACGGCTTCCATGAACTTTCGCTCGGTGATGGGATGACCGATCTGGACCGCGGCCGCTTCTTTGGTCCTGGTCTCCGCGGCCATCTCGGCCGAAGAGGCGGTGGCCCCGTGTAACCCGTCCCGGCCGGTCGCCCCGCCGATAAGGAGGGCCACATCCCCGGGTCGGGGGGTCTCTTTCTGGGCGTAGCGACGCGGGATGAGCCCTACGGAATGGCCGAGGGCCAGGCATTTCGGGTAGCCAGGATGTGCCCGGTAGAGGGAATACATCATGGGGATACCCATGGGGTTGCAGTAATAGGCCGTGGCCCGGATGGATTCCCGTAAGATGTAGGCGGGATGAAGTGCCCCCTGGGGCACCTCGGCAGGGGGAACCCGGGGATCCATGGTCCCCATAATGGTCGAGCCACCGATGGGGTAGCCACCGCGACCGAAGCCGATGGAATCACGGATCACCCCTCCGTGCTTGGTGGCCACGCCCCCGAAGGGGGCGATGGAGCTCGGGAAATTATGGGTCTCGCCTTTGATCGTCACCACCCAGTCCTCGTTTAAGGCGATCCCGCCGGCATTGTCGCGGAAGACCGAGACGACTTCGGGGTGGTCGATTTTGGCCGTGGCCGCCATGAGTTGGCGAAGAAGCCCCAAGCTTTTCCAGGTAGTGTGATAACAATGATCCGACCAGCTCTGCACGCAGATCTCGATCTCCGCATCGGTCAGGGCCCGGCCGCGCTTGCGTTCGTAGTCCTGTAGAGCGTGCATCTGACCGAGCGGGGCATACCAGGAATTCGCCCGCGAGAGTCGCAGGAGCTCTTCGTCCTCCAGGCCGAGGAGGGAGATGCGGCGTACGGGTTCGGGGGTACCGGTGGGTCGGAGGGTGGTGAAAATCCGGCCGGCCGGGATGATCTATTGGACGACCGGGTTACAGAGCCACTCATGGGCCAGCCGGAGGGCCTCGTCCTCACTCAGACCGATGAATTGATACCGATGGGCCATCCGCGCCCAGACCAGGCCTTTCTGGCCCAGGTCGTGGGCGGCCGTAAGTATGGAAGGGGTCTCGGGATCGGTGACCGCCGGCCGGTAACCGATTTCCACGATCGGCCCGGCGGTCGGGTCCAGGCGGCTCATGGTGGAACAGGTCTCGAAGACCGGGTTGATGAAGAGGGGGAGAAGGTTCTCTGGGTTGAACTCGCCCTCCAGTCGGTAGACCCGTTCGATAAAGAGACCCTGTAAACGGTCTTCATGCCGTTTTAGCCGGGCAAAGAGGACCGTCGCCTCCGGATCGTCATGGCGTTGAACGTAAATCGTTTGGATGGCCATTGGTGTGGACCTCCGCGGAAAAGGTGCCATGAAAATTTGACACACGGGGAAGGATTCCCTTCCTGCCCACGAATTTTGTCCCCTGTGACCGGATTGACACATCATGGACGGTGGTGTAGAATTGAAAGGGCCACGAAGGAAAAGCGGGGCCATTAGCTCAGTTGGCAGAGCACCTGACTTTTAATCAGGGAGTCGCGCGTTCGAGTCGCGCATGGCCCACCAGAATTGACGCGGGTTTGCGGGATCGGCCGCAAGCCCTTTTTGCTTACGTGCAACACCCCACGGTTGTTATTGGAA
>JAAYXC010000254.1 GCA_012516115.1 Bacillota bacterium
CGTTTTTCTTTGCGTACGCGCGGGGGAGTGCTTCTACGCTGCCGCGTAGTACTGCGAGGGCGTCAAGGAGATTCGTAGCCTCCACGGTATCAAAGGCAAACGGCACGGTAAAGAAGTCGGTGACCGTTTGTAGGAGTTCGATGAGGCGGTTGACTAAAGAGACAGGACTGGCCAAGTTTTTCTCACCTCCCGCCCCATCCTATGCTTGGACGGCTCCTGTGTTGTCAAGAATAGGCAAAATGCGCAGACCAAAAGAAAAAGCGCGGCCACGTGGTGGGGCCGCGCTTTTCCCCAATTCAGAAGTCCGAAGGTGGCGGAGGAGTGGTGGTCTTCTCCTCTTTCTTCGGTTTCTCGGTCACCAGCGTCTCGGTGGTAAGGAGCATCCCGGCGATGCTGGCGGCGTTCTGGAGGGCGCTCCTGGTGACCTTGGTGGGATCGATGATCCCGGCCTTGATCATATCTTCATAAACGCCGGTGGCGGCATTGTAGCCGTGGTTCGGCGGCAGGGATTTCACCTTTTCCACCACCACCGAGCCCTCTTCGCCAGCGTTGGTCGCGATCTGGCGGAGCGGTTCCTCCAGGGCACGACGGACGATCTGAGCCCCTACCGCTTCCTCGCCGGCGAGTTGCAGGTTATCCAGGGCCTTGGCCGCATTCAACAGGGCCACGCCACCACCGGGGACGATGCCCTCGGCCACCGCCGCCTTGGTCGCTTTGAGCGCGTCTTCGATCCGGTGCTTCTTCTCTTTGAGCTCGGTCTCCGTGGCCGCTCCCACCTGGATGACCGCCACACCACCGGAGAGCTTGGCCAGGCGTTCCTGGAGTTTCTCCCGGTCGTAGTCGGATTTCGTCTCTTCGATCTGGAGTTTGATCTGAGAGATGCGGTTCTTGATCTCCCGTTCGTCGCCTTTACCGCCGATGATGGTCGTCTCTTCCTTGCCCACCTTTACCCGATCCGCCCGGCCGAGCATATGCAGGTCCACGTTCTCCAGCTTAATCCCCACCTCGTCGGAGATGACCTGCCCGCCGGTGAGGATGGCGATATCGCCCAGGATGGCCTTGCGCCGGTCGCCGAACGCCGGGGCTTTAACCGCTACGGCCGTGAGGGCGCCGCGGAGCTTGTTGACGACCAGGGTGGCCAGGGCTTCGCCCTCCACGTCCTCGGCGATGATGAGAAGCGGTTTACCCACCTGGACGATCCTCTCCAGGAGGGGGAGGATGTCTTTAACCGCACTGATCTTTTTATCGGTGATGAGGATGTATGGGTCGGTGAGTTCGGCCTCCATCCTTTCAGTGTCGGTGACCATGTAATGCGAGATATAGCCTTTATCGAACTGCATACCCTCAACGGTCTCCAGGGTTGTACCCATGGTCTGGGATTCCTCGACAGTGATGACCCCATCTTTACCGACTTTTTCCATGGCTTCGGCGATGATTTCCCCGATCTCCGGATCTGCAGCGGAGATGGCCGCCACATGGGCGATCTGAGCTTTCTCTTCCACCGGTTTGCTCACCTTCTTGAGCTCTTCCACCACCACCTCCACCGCTTTCTCGATCCCGCGCTTCAAAAGCATCGGGTTGGCGCCGGCGGCGACGTTCTTTAAACCTTCCCGGATCATGGCCTGGGCGAGAACCGTAGCCGTGGTCGTGCCGTCCCCGGCCACGTCATTGGTTTTGCTGGCCACCTCCCGGGCAAGCTGAGCGCCCAAATTTTCGTAAGGATCCTCAAGCTCGATCTCCCGGGCGATGGTGACCCCGTCGTTGGTGATAGTCGGGGAACCATATTTCTTCTCCAGGACGACGTTCCGGCCTTTGGGCCCCAGGGTAATCTTGACCGCGTCGGCCAGTTTGTTCACGCCACGCTCCAGGGCGTGCCGCGCCTCTTCATCGAAGAGCAACTGCTTAGCCGCCAACTTCACGTACCTCCTCTTTTTAGCCTATTCCAGCACGGCCAGGATGTCGGATTCCCGCATCAGAAGGAGCTTTTCCCCGTCGATCTTGACTTCGGTCCCGGCGTAACTGGTATAAAGGACCTTGTCCCCCTTTTTCACCTCGGGGGCCAGGCGCTGGCCGTTCTCCTGCATCTTGCCGGGGCCCACGGCCAGGACTTCACCCATCTGGGGTTTTTCCTTGGCCGTATCCGGGATGATCACCCCGCCTTTGCTCCGTTCTTCCATTTCCAAAGGGCGGACCAGCACGCGGTCGGCAATCGGCTGAACGGTCATGGACATGCCTCCTCCCTATATATAGTATTTGGTTTTTTCCTCAAGCTTTATTAGCACTCACTTTTTATGAGTGCTAACCACATTAATCATTTTAGGGGGGGCCAGAAACCATTTCAAGCAATGTATTGCCTTTCTGGGAGGTTTATGCCTGCTTTTGACCGGAAGAAGTTCAGCGAAGACCTTTTTTTACACTGTTTTTCGTTTAAACGCTTTCGTGCATAATGCGGTATGACCGGGAAATTTTAGCCCCCCACATTTCTGGCCAGGAGCTCAACAACCCGCTTGGCCCATTGACTTGGCCTTGAGAGTAAGATATAATTAGTCTTGCCGTCGAGGCGTGGTCGCATGGCTCAGTTGGTCAGAGCGCTGCGTTCACATCGCAGAGGTCGCTGGTTCGAGTCCAGCTGCGACCACCATCATCGTGGTGAGCCCTGGTGTAGTCGGCTAACATGCCAGCCTGTCACGCTGGAGATCGCGGGTTCGAGCCCCGTCAGCTCCGCCAGAAATAAATATCCGCTCTTCATGGGCGGTTTTTTTATATCCTTGCCGCCCATTCCAAGATTGCCTTTTCGTCCATGGGCGAAATGATCTTAAGCCGGCACGCCGGCGGCCCAGCCGGAATCGACAAGGTCCAGCCCATAGACGGTCCGGAGACCCTCGTTGCTCTGGACAATCCGGGTATAGTTGGTTTCAACCTTTCGCACATAGGGCCGGCCGATCTCCAACAACCGCTCGCGGGTACGGTTGGGCCCGGCGTTATAGCCCGCCAGCGCAAGAATGGTGTTACCCTTGAAGCGTTCTAAAAGATAGACTAGGTAATTAGCGCCGGCTTCCAAGGTATCCCGCCAGTGATAAAAGTCTCCTTCTTTCATCATCATTTTAAAAGTCCCGTAACGGACCTGCACTAACCCTCGTTCGCCCACTTGGCCGACGGCTTGCGGGTAAAAACTGGATTCGGTCTCCGCAATGGCCAGGAGTAAGTAGGGATTGAGTTTTTTCTGGCGGGAACAATGGAGAATGGCGTAAGCGATCTCTTGGCCTTGTTCGCTATTGATCTTGCTACGCCTGTCAATATGGTATTTGATTTTTTGGGCTTCGTCGAAGACCTCCTGCACCAACTCGAGATCTTCGGCGAGTTGGGTCAGGGTGTTTTCTACTACTGTTAAACGCTGCGCTAAAC
>JAAYXC010000035.1 GCA_012516115.1 Bacillota bacterium
GATAAGGATCGCCTAAGGAACCCCCTTTGTCTCCCGGAAGAGGTCCTTATGACGGCCGGCGGGAAAGGGAAGAAAAGGTGAGGGCTTCTTTCGGTGGGTCCTCGGCCGCCGGGGAAGGGGTCAAGATCTTTTCGGTTCGATTGAGGAAGCGATCGTAGGCCGCGATCTTCACAGGACGGTCTTTCTCACCTCCGGCACGTCTTTCCCCACCACCTCGATACAGGCCACATCCAGGTTCCCAAGCCATCCCGATTGAGATAACGGAGGTAATTGACGGATTCGGGGTCCCAGCCCATGAGGAGGGCCTCGATGGTATCCACTTGCCACCGCATCCCGTCCGGCCAGGATGAGACCCATGTTCATCTGGGCCTTTTCTATGTTATCCGTGCCGGTTAGCGCGAAACTGGGCGTAGGACCGTTCTGGATTCCCTGGAGGCCGTCCATGATCACGAAGTCCGCCGGCCGGCAGAGGTAATGTCGTGGATCCATTTATGGAGGTCATCGGACTCGTGATTTACCGCCTGCAGGCGGTCGAGAACGTAGGGGGCCGTGCCGTAGATATTGCTGGGGTGGCGCCGATGCGGAGGTTCTTGATCCCGCCCGTGACCGCGGCATGCCAGTGGTTCTTCAGGCAGGGCAGACCGATCACCACGTCCGCTTCCTTGAATCCGCTTGTTGACATAGTATTCCTTCTTCAGCATCCCCTGGGGGAGGGTGACCTTCACCAGGCGCGGTGAGCTTTTTCCCGCCAACCTCCACTATCCTCTTCGATGGCGATGAATTCATCCACGCCGGGGATGGCTTTTTGGTTGTAGTTAAAATGTTTGAACGCGGCCTTGGTGGAGACGCTGGAGCCTTCCGTAGACCTTGCCGTGGGGGTTGTGCTCCCGTACCAGTTCCACGAGGAAGAAGGCCAGCGCCGCTTCTTTGCTCATCCCTTACGCGAGGAAGGATCGGATGAGCGGGATCACCCCGCCGCCGCAGGCATAGAGGGGCACCCCCAGGAGGGCGGCCAGGAAGACCGACCAAAAGCTTGCGGGAGGAAAGGCGGCGGCGATCCATCGGGCGGGGAGGAAGACCTCCACGGCGGCCCCGAGCACGAGGCCGAGGACGAGGTAGAACCCCATGTACTCCAGGTTTCGCCACACGTTACGCCCGTACTCCTTGAGGTTAAACTTCGGGGCCGTCTTCCCCGTCTCTTCTTCCGTCCGGTTTTCCCCGGGGGCGTTCGGATTCACGATGAGCTTTGCGGGAAGGTGGTGGAGAAAAAGATCCATGGCGAGCCCGAAGAGCAGGACCCCTCCGGTCCTGACCAGGGCCATCTCCGCGCCCAGGCCCCCCAGGTCAGGATGAAGAGTTGCGGTTCATCAGGGAGGAAGTAACGAGGAAGGTCACGAGGGGTGCCGGTTCCATGCCCGCGCGGAATAACCGGAGGACCACGGGGACGGTCCCGTAGGTACAAAAGGGGGAGACCATGCCGAGCAAGGCGGCGCCCACGACCGAAAGACCGGGTCGATCGTGACGCGGCCTTCCGGGCGGCCTCCGCCCAAGGAGTGAACCTGAGCGCCTCTCCGACGGCGGCAGCGAGGAAGACGTACGGTACCAGCCCCAGGAGGGAACGCCCGGATTTCTGAAAGACGAGAAGAATCGCCTGGAACATGAGACTTCTTCTTTGGCCTGCGCAATGGCACGGTTCTTGGTAATATTCGCCATGTAAAGCCGGCGATCCTTCCCGGCACGTCCCCGAAATCTTCCGAAGCGTTTCCAGAGAGGCCAAGATCTCGCAAAAGGATTCGCGGCTAGGTTCGCGAATATTAGGCCAAAACCTCTCCGCGTCTTCGCCTTCCGGGAGGTGGCGTCTATGTCCCAGAACCTCGAGGTCTTTCCTTTGCTCCCCCTGCGCGGGATGGTGGTCTTCCCTTACATGGTCGTACCCTTGGACGTGGGGCGGGAGAAGTCCTTGAACGCCGTGGAAGAGGCCATGCTCCGCGACCGTCAGATCGTGGTGGCCGCCCAGAAGGACGTCCGCCAGAACGACCCCACGCCGGAGGAGATCTATGCCCTGGGGACGTTGGTCGAGATAAAACAGCTCGTCAAACTCCCGGAAGCCGTTCGCGTGCTCGTCGAAGGCCTGACCCGGGTGAAACTCGTGGAGTACCTCCAGGAAGACCCCTATTATCGGGTGGGGGTGATCCGCCTGGAAGAAGAGGATACCCGGGATATCGAGCTCGAGGCCTTAATGCGCCACGTCCTTTCCCAGTTCGAGCAGTATCTCAAACTGGCTAAAAACGCGCCGGCCGAACTTTTGGCGGTCGTCGCCGAGATCGAGGAGCCGGGACGGCTGGCCGATACCATCGCTTCCCATCTGGATGCCTCGTTAATGAAGACCGACGATCGCCAGGCTTTACTCGAGACGGCGGGAACCAGGACACGGTTGGAGAAACTCTCCCTCGTCCTGGCCCATGAGATCGAGATCCTGGAAATGGAAAGGAAGATTCAGCTCCGTGTCAAACGCCAGATGGAGAAGAGTCAGAAAGAATATTACCTCCGAGAGCAGATGAAGGCCATCCAGAAAGAGCTCGGCGAATACGACGAGCGCACCGCCGAGGCGGAGGAATTACGGGAACGCCTGGCCGCCCTGGACCTGCCGGAAGAGGTGCGCCAAAAAGCGGAGAAGGAGATCGAACGACTGGAGCGGATGCCACCGCTCGTGGCCGAGGTGGTGGTGATCCGCAACTATCTGGACTGGCTTCTTTCCCTTCCCTGGCGGGTCTATACCGAGGACCGGCTGGATCTGGAGACCGCCGAGCGGATCCTGGAGGAGGACCACTACGGCCTGGAAAAGGTCAAAGAACGCATCCTCGAGTATTTGGCCGTCTGTCAGCTTACCAGGCGGCTGAAGGGGCCCATCCTTTGCCTGGTGGGCCCGCCCGGGGTGGGGAAGACCTCGCTGGCCAAGTCCATCGCCCGGGCTTTAAACCGCCGCTTCGTTCGTTTCTCCCTCGGCGGGGTACGGGACGAAGCCGAGATCCGCGGTCACCGGCGGACCTACGTGGGGGCCATGCCGGGCCGCATCATCCAGGCCATGCGCCAGGCCGGTTCCTCCAACCCCGTCTTTCTTTTGGACGAGATCGACAAGATGAGCATGGACTTTCGGGGCGATCCTTCGGCCGCTTTGCTCGAGGTTTTGGACCCCGAACAGAACGTGGGTTTCAGCGACCATTTTCTCGAGGTTCCCTACGACCTTTCCCGGGTACTTTTTATCACCACCGCCAATACCCATTATGGTATTCCGCGGCCGCTTTTGGATCGTATGGAGACCATCGTCATCCCCGGTTATACCGAAGAAGAAAAGATCGAGATCGCCAAGAGACATCTCTGGCCCAAGCAACTGGTCGAACACGGCCTGGCCGGTTACGATCTCTTCCTCTCCGAGCGGAGTTTGCGGCGACTGATCCGGGAATATACCCGCGAGGCCGGGGTAAGAGAGCTCGAGCGGCGGTTGGCCGCCTTATGCCGTCATCTGGCCCGTCAGGTGGTGAAAGGCCGGCGACCCCCCATCCGGGTGACCGCCAGTCTCCTCCCCAAATACCTGGGGCCGCCGCAATTCCGTTATGGCACCGTCTTCGACGGCGACCGCGTCGGGGTGGCCACCGGGCTCGCCTGGACCGAAGCCGGGGGAGAGATCTTGAATATCGAGGTCTCGGTGGTGAGGGGCAAGGGCCAGCTCATCCTCACCGGGAAACTGGGTGAAGTCATGCGGGAATCGGCCCAGGCCGCCCTGAGCTATATCCGTTCCTGCGCGGGGGAGTTCGGGATCAAACCGGATTTCCACGAGGGTTGCGATCTCCACATCCATCTACCCGAAGGGGCCATCCCCAAAGACGGGCCTTCGGCCGGCATCGCCATGGCCGCGGCCGTGGTCTCCGCCCTGACCTCTCGTCCCGTCCGGCCCGATGTGGCCATGACCGGGGAGATCACCCTTCGCGGTCGGGTCCTGCCGGTCGGGGGTCTCAAGGAGAAGATCCTGGCCGCGCACCGGGCCGGGATCACCACCATCGTCCTCCCCAAGGAAAACGAAAAGGATCTCCAGGAGGTCCCGGAGAACGTGACGCGAAAACTCCGTTTCATCCCGGTGACGAATATGCGAGAAGTCCTGGCCGTGGCCTTTCTCGGCGAAGAACGAAGTTCTTTCTCGGCGGGATAATTCTTCGGGCACCCGGGTACCGACCCGGGTGCCACCTTTTTTGGACGCGATTCGTCACCACCGGTGGCGGATGGGGTGGGTAAGGGGAGAGAAGAAGGAAATATCCCCCATCGGCGCGAATGATGATGGCCGTCCATCTTTTTCTAAATGGAGGGGATGGCCCTGGAAGACGATCTGCATTTTTGGCTGGCCATGAACAAAGTCCCGGGGATCGGGCCCAAACGCTTCGGTCTGCTTATCCGCCACTTCGGTACGGCCCGGGCCGTCTGGGAGGCATCGGCGGCGGAGTTGGCCGCCGCCGGATTGAGCCCACGGGCGGTGGAGAAATTCCTGGCCGCCCGGGCCTCCATCCACCCGGCGGCCGAGGCGGAACGGGCCCTGCGGGAAAAACTCCGGATCCTGACCCTTCATTGCCCCGATTACCCGCGGCTTCTGGCGCGGATCCCCGATCCCCCACCCGTTCTATTCGTCCGGGGAGAACTCCGGCCCGCGGACGAGGTGGCGGTGGCCGTGGTCGGGACGCGGACGCCCACGCCCACCGGACGGTTGACCGCCGAACGTCTGGCCGGGGACCTGGCGGCGCAAGGGATCACCGTGGTAAGCGGCATGGCCCGGGGCATCGATACCGCCGCCCACCGCGGGGCGCTGGCGGCCGGCGGACGGACCATCGCCGTCCTGGGCTCGGGCATCGACGTGGTCTACCCACCCGAGAACCTCCATCTCTATGAGGAGATCGCGGGTGGGGGCGGGGCGGTCGTCTCCGAGTTCCCCCTGGGCACCGATCCGTTGCCCATGAACTTTCCGGCCCGTAACCGGGTCATCAGCGGACTCACCCTCGGCGTGGTGGTCATCGAAGCCGCTTCCGACAGCGGTTCGCTCATTACCGCCGCCCACGCGGCCGAACAGGGCCGGGAGGTTTTCGCCGTCCCCGGCCCGGTGGAACTGGAATTAAGCCGCGGGCCCAACCGCCTGATCAAACAGGGCGCCAAACTGGTGGAAGGCGTGCGGGATATCCTGGAAGAGCTTTCGCTGCCCGTTCTCTCCCATGCCGAAGTGGCCACGACCAGGGAAACGGGGGGGCTTTCCGCCGACGAAGAGCGGGTGCTTTGCGCGTTGACCCACGAACCCCGGCATGTGGATCTCATTGTCCGCGAAACCGGTCTTAGTTCGGCCCAGGTCAACGCGGCGCTGATCATGCTGGTGATCAAAGGTTTAGTCCGCGAGTCACCGGGGAGCCTTTTCTCCCGTCTCCGTTAGAGAGCTTCTTGGCACGCCGGGGCGGGTCGGATATAATAAGGTGTGACCGGCCGCCATCCATGGGGAAAGAAACCGGGTTAAATCGAGGGGGAACTCCCGTTCATGAAATCGGTCGGGAAGGAACATAGGCAAGGGCGGTTGATGGAGATCGCGGCCCTGCTTTTACGGCGACTCGTCGAGACGGAAGAAGGGATTCGGCGTAAAGAAGATCTTACGCAGGATCTCCTGGCCGAGGGAAAATATACCGAAGGCGAGATCGAAGAGGCGCTGGCCCTTCTTTTTTCGGCTTCGGAGAAGATCTCCTCGGCGCTTGTTCCCCGTAACGACCGCGCGCTTCATCCCGTGGCGCGTGCGTTTACCGCCGCCGAACGGCGAAGGCTTACTCCGGCGGTCCAAAAGCGCCTCCTCCGTTATCGTCTCCTCGGAGTTCTCACCGAGGCCGAATGGGAGGAGATCGTCCTTTATCTCCTCTATGGTTCGGAGGCCAAGGCCGGGGTGGCCGAGCTTAACGCCGCCCTTCGCCGGGTCATCGAAGATGAACGCCTCTTGTTACTGCTCCCGCCGCCGGGAACGGCCGGGGCGGAAATGGGCACCATAAATTGAAACCCGGGGCGAGGGATCGAACTTGGGCCAATCCCTGATCATCGTGGAGTCCCCTCATAAGGCCAAGACCATCGAACGGTTCCTGGGGAAAGGCTACGCCGTAAAGGCTTCGATGGGCCACATCTGGGACCTGCCGAAGAGCAAGTTCGGCGTGGACGTGGCCCATGGATTCAACCCCGAGTACGTAACGATCGAGGGCCAGGAAAAAATCATCGACGAACTAAAGAAAGCGGCGGCCAAGGCGCACGAGATCCTCCTCGCCACCGACCCGGACCGGGAAGGGGAAGTCATCTCGTGGCATCTGGCCCAGGCGCTGATGCTGGGGGAGCGGACCAAACGGATCGAGTTCCACGAGATCACCCCCCGGGCGGTGACGGCGGCCCTCAGATCCCCACGACCCCTCGACATGAACAGGGTCAATGCCCAGCAGGCACGGCGGGTGCTGGACCGGATCATCGGTTACGAGTTGAGTCCCCTTCTCTGGCGCAAAATCAGGCGGGGACTCTCGGCCGGCCGGGTCCAGTCGGCCGCGCTTCGTCTGGTGGTGGAAAGGGAAAGGGAGATCCGGGCTTTCATCCCGGAGGAGTACTGGACCCTGGAAGTGAACCTGGCCAAGGCCACCGGGGAAGCCTTCCGGGCTAAAGTGGTGAACCTCGGCGGCCAAAAGCTCGAGATCCCGCACGAAGCCGCGGCCGCCGAGCATAAAAAGGCTCTCGAGCAGGCGGAGTTCCGCGTGGTGGCGGTGAAAAAAAAGGAAAAGCTCCGCCATCCACCGCCACCTTTTATCACCAGCACCCTTCAACAAGAAGCCTCCCGTAAACTGGGTTTTAGCCCCCGGCGGACCATGGCTCTGGCCCAACAGCTTTACGAGGGACTGGAGTTAGGGCCGGAGGGTTCGGTGGGACTGATTACCTATATGCGCACCGACGCCGTGCGGGTGGCCCAGGAGGCGCAGGCCGAGGCCGCGCAGTTCATCCGGGAGCGATACGGCCCGGCCTACTGTCCGGAGAAACCGCCGCAGTACAAGAGCAAGACTCCCGCGGCCCAGGAGGCCCACGAGGCCATCCGGCCCACCAGCGTCTTCCGTCGGCCGGAAACGGTCAAAGAATACCTTAACCGGGACCAGTACCGGCTCTATCAGTTGATCTGGGCGAGGTTTCTCGCCAGCCAGATGCGGCCGGCCGTCCTGGATACGGTGACGGTGGAGATCGCCGCCGGCGACTTCCTGTGCCGCGCCACCGGCGCCACGATCTCCTTCCCCGGCTACCTCGAGGTCTACCAGGAGGGACGGGACGAGGAAAACAAGGAGGAAGAAGGCCTCCTCCCCCCGCTTGCCGAAGGCGAGATGGTGTTTTTAACCGAACCGGGCGTGGAGGCCAAGCAGCATTTCACCCAGCCCCCGCCCCGGTATACCGAGGCCACGCTCATTAAGGCCCTGGA